>NZ_JAMYQZ010000004.1:0-166193 GCF_040321145.1 Mesorhizobium sp. M0514 | reverse complement strand
GCGAAAGGCAATTCGGGGCAATCCGACCTCTCCCCGAGGGGAGAGGAGCTCGCTCGGCGCTGGTGCTCGCCTCTTCTCCCCAGCGGGGAGAAGGTGGCCGCGAAGCGGCCGGATGAGGGGGCGGCCTCGTGATACCCTACGCCCCCTACTGCCCCCCCTTCACATGCGGCGCCAGCCGCCGGATCGCGGCAATCACCTCGGCGTCTTCAGCAACGTCTAGATCCAGCCAACAAAAGTCAGCACCAGGAACGGACAGCCGGCGGCGGGCAGCGGCGCCGAGGTCGGCAGCAAGGGCGCGCCCCACAGCACCATGGCCACCGTCACGACAAACAGGGTGGCGGCAATGAGGCCGGTGAGCCGCATCCACAGGGCAAAGGTGTTCGCCGCGCTGATCAGGAAGAGTGCAGCCGCCCACAGCGAGATGCCAGCGACATAGGAGGGCACGCTGGCCTCCAGCCCTGCCGCATTGCCGGCCAAAAGCAGGCTTTCGCCGGCCAGGAAGGTGAGGAACCCGGCCGCGACGCAGTCACTGCCCAGCCGCTGGTATTTCATCGTCAACAGCGCGGTCGCCACCACGAGCGCCACGCCATCGATCGCCCACAGCGTTTCGCGCAGCGGGGCGCTGGCGACGAAAGTGCCGGCCAGGCCGAAGGCGCCGCCGATGGCTAGGCCGGTTGCGGCGACGGTGTCTGAGGTGGAGCGCATGTGATGTCCCCCAGCCAGGGAGGATACGCCTGGATATGGTGATGTTGAAGGAGGTTAATTGCGCCGGCTACTGCCATCGACTGGCTCCGTCCGCATCGCCACCTCACTGCCAGTATTGAGCGCCAGATGTCTTGACAACATGCCCATAAAATTCCCTGTCGATACCTTCTATCCACGATTCTATCTGTGCAAAGTAGCGTCCGACGTCCACATCCGTAATACTTAGCGGATCCTCGTGAGCTAAGACATTTCTCACATCCATAAATGCGCGCAAGGCAAGCTCTGCGTTTGTCTTGGTCCTCTTAGATAGAGCTTGGATCATTTTAGGTCTCCCCAATCTCCTGAAAAGGACATCCAGATTGTGGATCGACGGGAACTTCTTATCCTTTACCAACTTGCCGACTAGATCCAGTACCGGCATTGGATCATTGTCCCTCAACAACCCAAACGCCGTCAGTTGCTGACTAGTGCCAATCGCTAATTCAGTTTCATCACCCAAGGCGATGAATCTTCTGTGGAGTTCCTCCTGCGACCTAGCGGCGAACAGTGCCCGTGTTAGCAGTGGCATCGCTGAGTTAGCCGCACCTCCAGCGGTCAATCCGCTAAGCCATTGGCTCGTAAGGTCCAGCAGATAATCCTCCAGAAGAGCAGAAAGTTGAAAGACGCAGTTCTGGAAAATTGCGTCACGAACAAAGGTTGGCAACTTCCTCGTCCGTACCTTCGCATATACGAAGGAAGCACGAAGAGCTTTCCTGCGTTGGATGGCCGTCTGCCTTGCCTGTGACCGACGGTATGACATTATTCAGGGATTGTTCGTTCGACCAGATCTTTGAACATCGCGATACGATATCGCACCAAGGGCGGGTCGCTCGTCGAAGCGGATACTGCTCGATGGTAGTCTCGATTGCTCTGCAATGCCTGATAATCCGCAAGAAATTTCTCACGTATTGCCGCGTTTACATTTTTAGCCGACCTGTTGGCCAAGGCAAATCCTGCCATCTGAGCGTCAAACACTGCCGCGTTGAAATTATTGTCTGGTTGACCGTCATCGTCCAACAATCGAAATGCTTTGCTACCAAGCATGGTTTGGACACCGTCGACAGCCGCTTTAAATGTATTCGTGAAGACATCGCTTTCTTTTCCGTCACGCTTACTCTGCGCGAATTTATTCAGAAACGACGCAAGTGGCTTTTCGTACTCGTCAAGCTTGAAGCAGAGCGCAAGGAAGCGGAGTATCAGTTCTGCCCCTCGCATTCGCTTGTCGTCCTTGATCCCACTAAGCGCCTGCCATGGCTCGTACTCTCCCAAATCGTCAAGTAACTCCATTAATTTTCCGTGGTACAGGCCGTGTCGCAATTCCTGAGGATTTAGCTGAACAGCACCTGTGTTCAGGCGTTCAAAAACATCGAATTTGATCTGAGGGTGCGTTTCCTTAAGTATGGTGATACATCGAATAGTTCTGTTCTCGATGTGCGTACGAAAGCGATGGTCGAGTTCTCGAAACAAAAATCCATTGAGATCCGGAAAAGCCCTCAAACCCTTTAGCTTAAATCCGTTCTCTAGAAACAGCCTAATACTCATTAGACGCTGATTCCCGTCGATCACCTTCAAGGTGCCGTCATCTTCTTGGTCAAGATACACAACAGGTATCGGGCATTGGATTATGAGCGACTCGATAAGCCTGGAGGCCTGGTTTCGTGTCCAAACATACTTGCGCTGAAAGTCAGGGACGATGATCTTCTCGTCCTTCAAAAGGGTCGCGATGGTAGATATCGTAAAGTCATATGTTTCCGTCTGAAGACGCCGCTCATTGAGCGGCACATTCAGAATGCCCTCATCGTCTTCCGCACGTGAGGCTCGGACCGGAAATAGCAAATCAGCGAGTTGCCGCTGAGCTAACTTCGCTTGCTGCGCCATTCTTATTCTCGCTACGCTAGAAGAGGTCAGCTCTTATTCTAGCGGCGGCATTATAATTTCAGCAAGAGCTAATCATCGGTAGGCAGCAGCCTTTGGGGCATTGGCTGTAGAATAGGTCGCAGAGCTAAACCAGCTGCCTTCCTCAATCGCCCATCTTCAGCGCCTGGATAAACGCCTCCTGCGGGATATCCACCTTGCCGAACTGGCGCATCCGCTTCTTGCCCTCTTTCTGCTTGTCGAGCAGCTTGCGTTTGCGCGAGACGTCGCCGCCGTAGCACTTCGCGGTGACGTCCTTGCGCAGGGCCGAGATGGTTTCGCGGGCGATGACCTTGCCGCCGATGGCGGCCTGGATCGGGATCTTGAACAGATGGTTCGGGATCAGCTCCTTCAGCTTCTCGCACATCTGGCGGCCGCGCTTTTCCGCCGCCGTGCGGTGGACCAGCATCGACAGCGCGTCGACCGGCTCCTCATTGACCAGGATCGACATCTTCACCAAATCGCCTTCCTTGTAGTCGGTCAGGTGATAGTCGAAGGAGGCGTAGCCCTTGGAGATCGATTTTAGGCGATCATAGAAGTCAAAAACCACTTCGTTGAGCGGCAGGTCGTAGATCAGCATGGCGCGCTTGCCGACATAGGAGAGGTCGGCCTGGATGCCGCGCCGGTCCTGGCAAAGCTTCAGGATGCCGCCGAGATAGTCGTCGGGGGTCAGGATGGTGGCGCGGATCCACGGCTCCTCGATGGCCGAGATTTTCACCACGTCGGGCATGTCGGCGGGGTTGTGCAACTCCTTAACCGAGCCGTCATTGAGCAGCAGCCGGTAGACGACGCTCGGCGCCGTGGCAATGAGGTCGAGGTTGAACTCGCGCTCCAGCCGCTCCTGGATGATTTCCAGGTGCAGCAGACCGAGGAAGCCGCAGCGATAGCCGAAGCCGAGCGCGGCACTGGTTTCCATTTCATAGGAGAAGGAGGCGTCGTTGAGGCGCAATTTGCCGACGGCGGCGCGCAGATCCTCGAAATCGGCGGCGTCGACCGGGAACAGGCCACAGAACACCACCGGCTGCGCCGGCTTGAAGCCGGGCAAAGCGTGCGGGGTCTGGCGCTTGTCCTCGGTGATGGTGTCGCCGACGCGGGTGTCGGCCACTTCCTTGATCGAGCCGGTGAAGAAACCGAACTCGCCGGGGCCGAGCTCGTCGACATTGATGCGGGCGGGCGTGAACACGCCGGTGCGCTCGACCAGATGTTTTGCGCCGGTGCCCATCATGCGGATGGTCGCGCCCTTTTTCAAAACGCCGTCGATGATGCGCACCAGAACGATGACGCCGAGATAAGCGTCGTACCAGCTGTCGACCAGCATGGCTTTCAGCGGTGCTGACGCGTCGCCTTCGCGCGGCGGCGGCAATTGGTGGACGATTGCCTCCAGCACATCGGGAATGCCGAGGCCGGTCTTGGCCGAGATCAGCACGGCGTTGGAGGCGTCGATGCCGATGACTTCCTCGACCTGCTCGCGGATGCGCTCGGGCTCGGCGGCCGGCAGGTCGACCTTGTTCAGCACCACGACGATCTCGTGATTGTTGTCGATGGCCTGGTAGACATTGGCCAGCGTCTGCGCCTCGACGCCCTGGGAGGCGTCGACGACCAGCAGCGAGCCCTCGCAGGCGGCCAGCGAGCGCGACACTTCATAGGCGAAGTCGACATGGCCGGGCGTGTCGATGAGGTTGAGGATATAGTCCTCGCCATTGTTGGCGCGGTATTTCAGCCGCACCGTCTGCGCCTTGATGGTGATGCCGCGCTCGCGCTCGATATCCATCGAGTCCAGCACCTGCTCCTTCATGTCGCGCAGCTCCAGCCCGCCGGTGGACTGGATCAGCCGGTCGGCAAGCGTGGATTTGCCATGGTCGATGTGGGCGACGATGGAGAAATTGCGGATGTGGTCGAGAGGCGTGCTCATGGCGCGCGCTTTAGCAGGGGCGGGTTGCAGGGGCAAGCGGGGTGGCGGTGCCCTTGCCTTCTCCCCTTGTGGGAGAAGGTGGATCGGCGCGCAGCGCCGAGACGGATGAGGGGTGTTCCAGCTTGACGCCGGCGTTCTTTCACCGCCATGGCTGCAAACTGACATCCCTTACATAAGCGATTTTCGTGGTGCAGACGCTGTCCATGTCTTTCAGGACATCGTCGTTCCAAAAGCGCAACACACGAAAGCCTCTCGCCTCCAGTTCCGTTCTACGGGCCTGGTCTGACTCTGAGTCCGCATGCTGACTCCCATCGATCTCGATGATGAGGAGTGATTCAAGACAAGCGAAATCGGCGACGTATTTTCCAACAGGAACTTGGCGCCGAAATTTGATCCGATCGAGCCTGCGGTCACGTAGTTCGTGCCACAGTTTGTCTTCCGCCTCCGTCATTTCACGTCGGAGCGAATGGGCAAAGTTTCGTTTGGCAGGAGCGAACGGGCTGATGTGGCATGACGTTAGATTAACCAACGTCTCACTCCGCTGGAACACCCCTCATCCGTCTCGGCGCTTCGCGCCGATCCACCTTCTCCCACAAGGGGAGAAGGCAACGACGCGTCCGCCCCCAATCACGAAGCGGTGAACCATGTAACGAAGCCTCGGGCAGCGGCGAAGTGTGGGATGAACCCGCCGCAACGGAGACCCCCGATGACTGGACTTAACCCAAAACGCGCCGGCATGCTGGCTGCCGTAGGCGCCGCGCTGATGATGCTTGGCGGCACCGCCTTCGCCCAGCCGCTCACCGTGGTCGAATTGTTCACCAGCCAGGGCTGTTCGTCTTGCCCGCCGGCCAATGCCAATCTGATCAAGGTCAAGGACGAGCCGGGCGTTCTGGCGCTGTCGTTCAACGTCACCTACTGGGACTATCTCGGCTGGAAGGACATTTTCGGCCGCGAGGAATTTACCCAGCGCCAGGTGCGCTATGAGCCGTCGCTCGGCCGCTCCGGCCCGTTCACGCCGCAGGTCGTGGTCAATGGCGGTGCCGATGCGGTGGGTGCAGCGCCCGGCGAGATCGAGCAGCTGATTTCCGCGAGCGGTCACACGAACGGGCCGACGCTGTCGCTCGACGGCGGCAAGATCAGCATCGGCGCCGGTTCCGCGCCGGCCGGCCGCGCCGATGTCTGGCTGGTCCGCTACAACAAGGGCGTCATCGAAGTGCCGGTGGCGCGCGGCGAGAATACCGGGCGCACGCTGCCGCATGCCAATGTCGTGCACTCGCTGGAGAAACTCGGCAGCTGGAGCGGCGACGCCACCACACTGCCGCTGCCGGCGGCAAGCGGCGGGCTGAGCACCGCGGTGCTGGTGCAGTCGCCGGGTGGTGGGCCGATCCTGGCTGCAGCCGCCGACTGATTCTTTTTCTACGCAACGCCGCTAGCGCGGCATAACCGGGCCCGCATCCGCGCGCCCTCTTCAAGGAGGAAATACCATCATGACCAAGATCCTGACCGCACTCGCCTTTGCGCTTTCGATGACCGCCTTCGCCGCCGGCGCCCGCGCCGAAGACGCGACCAGCGCCATGAAGCCGGCGATGGCAACCGAGGCGATGAAGCCCGCTACCGATGCCATGGCGCCGGCGACCGATGCCATGAAGCCAGCCGACCCAATGGCGACGAATGCGATGAAACCCGCCACCGACGCCATGAAGCCGGCCGATGCCATGAAACCCGCAACGGATGCGATGAAGCCGGCGGACGCCATGGCGCCCGCGCAATAAGACTTGATCCCATGGCCCGGCCGCACAGTGGCCGGGCCATGGCACGGCAATTTGAGAAACCAGGCGGGACGTTCTGTCGTATAGTCTTCGCCACCATCAAGGAGATCAGACATGACCGGCATTGCAAGGACGAGAACGCCGATCTTCAAGAGCGCGCTTGCCGCGCTCATCGTCGCCGCCGCCGCGGCCGCCTTCTGGCAGAGCCCGGCGCGTTCGGCCGAGGACGCGGTGGTCATCCCGCCGCCGGCAATGGACGAGAAGGCCGCCAGCGGCAGCGAGAAGGCTATCTTCGCCGGCGGCTGCTTCTGGGGCGTGCAGGGCGTGTTCCAGCACGTCAAGGGCGTGACCAAGGCCGTCTCCGGCTACACCGGCGGCGCCAAGGATAACGCCGTCTACGAAACGGTCGGCAGCGGCCGCACCGGCCACGCCGAATCGGTCGAGATCACCTACGATCCGTCCAAGGTGACCTACGGCCAGCTGCTGCAGGTCTATTTCTCGGTCGCCCACAACCCGACGCAGCTGAACTATCAAGGGCCGGACTCGGGCACCCAGTACCGCTCGACCATCTTTGCCGAGAATGGCGAGCAGCAGAAGATCGCCCAGAGCTACATCGCCCAGCTCGACCAGGCCAAGGTGTTTGCCAAGCCGATCGTCACCACGCTGGAGACGGGCAAAACCTTCTATCCGGCCGAGGAATATCACCAGGACTTTCTGACGCTGAACCCGACCTACCCCTACATCGTCTACAACGACCTGCCCAAGGTGGCGAATTTGAAGGCGCTGTTCCCGGGGTTGTATAGCGAGAAGCCGGTGCTCGTGCTGGCGGGGAAGAGCTGAGCACCTAATCTCCCCCCTCGAGGGGGGATGTCGCCGGAGGCGACAGAGGGGGTCGGTCCGACCGGACGCGACCTCCTGCGGCAGAAGAAGGTTAGCGCTCCACGCGCGGCGACCCCCTCTGGCCTGCCGGCCATCTCCCCCTCAAGGGGGGAGATCAGCTCCCCTCAATCATACGTCAGATCCGTCGCCTTGCCCCCGAACACCCGATACGCATAGAACGAATAGAAGATGATCACCGGCAGCACGACCACCGTGCCGGCGAGGATGATGGCCAGGCTTTCCGTCGCCGACGCCGCCTGCCAGATGGTCAGCCTGTCGGGCACCACGAAGGGGTAGAACGACCAGGCAAGCCCGGCAAAGCCGAGCGCGAAGATGGCGGCGAGCGTCAGGAACGGCCGCAGCGCGTGGCGATCGTCGGGCTTGGGCAGATGGAAGGTCTGCCGCCACAGCCACAGGAACAGCAGCGCCGACAGGATCGGCAGCGGCGACAGATAGAGCATTTCGGGCCAGACGAACCATTTGGCGAAGATACGCGGACTGGCGAATGGGGTCGCCAGCGACACCGCCGCCATGCCGAGCGCGGTCAGCACAAGGGCCGTGCGCAGCCAGGCCACCGCCTTCCTCTGCAATTCGCCCTCGGTCTTGTAGATGACCCAGGCCGCGCCCATCGCTGCATAGGCCGCCGACAGGCAGAGCGCCACCAGCGCCCCGAAAGCGGTGCCGCCAAAACCGACATCGAGGCCGAGCACATAGACGCCGAGCATATAGCCTTGCGCCAGCGAGGCGATGACGGAACCGAGGAAGAAAATGCGGTTCCAGCGATGCTTCTTGCCGGCGGGCACCTTGGCGCGGAAATCGAAGGCGACGCCGCGCAGGATGAGGCCGACCAAAAGCACGAAGACGGGAATGTAGAGCGCGGTGAGGATGACGCCATGCGCCAGCGGGAAGGCGACCAGGAGCAGGCCGACGGCCAGCACCAGCCAGGTCTCGTTGGCATCCCAGAACGGGCCGATGGCCGCGATCATGGTGTCCTGCTCGGCATCTTCGGCGACCGAGAACAGGATGCCGATGCCGAGATCGAAACCGTCGAGAATGACGTAGATCAGGATGGCGAGGCCCATCAGGCCGGCGAAGATCAGGGGCAGCGCGGTTGGCCAGTCGAAGGTCATCGGTCTGTCATCCCTCTCATCAACGGTTCTGCCCTTCGCTATGGCTCCGGGCGTTCGTCATTCGAAAAGCCAAATCGTTGGCTTTTCGTCCGCTACGCGGACCATTCCTCACTCTCCCGCAGCCGGTTGCGACATCGCCGTCTTCATGACGCGCGGGAGCGGCGAGGTATCGCCGTCCTTGGCGGCCTTCAGCGCCAGGTGCACCAGCACGCCGAGATAGGCGATCAACAGCAGCACATAGAGGATGAGATAGATGGCGAGCGTCAGCGCGACATGGCTGCCGGCGACCGGGCCGATAGCGTCGGCGGTTTTCAGCACGCCGGTGACCAGCCAGGGCTGGCGGCCGATTTCGGTGGTGTACCAGCCGGCGAGCGTCGCCAGCCAGCCCGACAGCGCCATCGGCACCATCAGCATGGCCAGCGGCTTGGGCAGGCTGTGGCGGCGCTTGAGGAAGAAGGTCGCCGACCACGAGACGATGAGCATCAAAATGCCGGTGCCGACCATGATGCGGAAGCCCCAGAACACCGGGAAGACCGGCGGATGCAGGCCGGGATAGTCGTTGAGCCCCGGCACGATGCCGCTGGTGGAGTGACGCAGCACCAGGCTGGCGCCGTCGGGAATGGCGATCTCGAATTTGTTTTCCTTCGCCGCCTCGTCGGGCAGCGCAAACAGCACCAGCGGCACGTTGGGGCCGGTGTTCCAGTTCGCCTCCATGGCGGCGATCTTCTGCGGCTGGTGCTCCAGCGTATTCAGCCCGTGCTGGTCGCCGGCGAAGATCTGGATCGGGATCAGGATGGCGGCGGTGAAGACGCCGGTGCGCAGCGCCTTCCACATCGATTCCGACCGGTCGCCGGTGAGGTAGCGCAGCGCCGACAGGCCGGCGATCAGGAACGACACCGTCAGGCCGGAGGCGAGCAGCATATGAGTCAGACGGTAGGGCATGGACGGGTTGAAGACGATCGCCCACCAGTCGACGGGATGCGCCTTGCCGTCGATCATCTCGAAGCCGGCCGGCGTCTGCATCCAGGAGTTCAGCGCAATGATCCAGAAGGCCGACAGCGTGGTGCCGCCGGCGACCAATACCGTCGCCAGCGTGTGGACGCGGTTGGAGACGCGGCGGAACCCGAACAGCATGATGCCGAGGAAGGCAGCTTCGAGGAAGAAGGCGGTGAGGATCTCGTAGGCAAGCAGCGGCCCGGCGATGTTGCCTACATGCTCCATATAGCCCGGCCAGTTGGTGCCGAACTGGAAGCTCATGGTGACGCCCGAGACCACGCCCATGGCGAAGGACAGCGCGAACACCTTTACCCAGGTGAAATAGGCGCGCATCCAGGCGGAATCGCCGCTGGCGTTGTAGCGGAGCTTGAAGAACAGCAGCACCCAGCCAAGCGCAATCGTGATGGTCGGAAACAGGATGTGGAACGAGATATTCGCCCCGAACTGCATTCGCGACAGGATGAGCGGGTCCATGCGGGCTCCGGCTGCTGTTTGTTGGCGCAGAATAGGCGGCGGATGCGGTCCGGTCAAAGCGGCTTGGCGTCACGCGGGGCGCGTTGTCGCAGCAGATGGGATCAATCCGTCAGTGCCCCGATACCCCCATGACGAAACGGCAAAAGGGGAACGTTTGTCCACAATTGTCAGCAGCGGCATTGACTTCCCGCCGTGCGCACCGACATTCAGCGCAATAATAATCCCCGCCTCTTTCAAACAGTCGTTTTCGGCCTCATGTCTTCCACGAATTTGCCTTCCATCATTTCGATTTCCGGGGTCACCAAGACCTACGCCACCGGCTTCAAGGCGCTGAAGGAAATCAACCTCGACATCGAACGCGGCGAGATTTTCGCGCTGCTGGGGCCGAACGGCGCCGGCAAGACGACGCTGATCTCGATCGTCTGCGGCATCGTCAACCGTTCGTCGGGAACGGTGACCGTCGACGGCCACGACATCAACCGAGACTACCGCGCCGCGCGCAGCCTGATCGGGCTGGTGCCGCAGGAGCTGACCATCGACGCGTTCGAGAGCGTCTGGGCAACCGTCACCTACAGTCGCGGCCTGTTTGGCAAGCCGCCCAATCCGGGCTTCGTCGAAAAGGTGCTGCGCGACTTGTCGTTGTGGGACAAGAAGGACGCCAAGGCGATCACGCTGTCGGGCGGCATGAAGCGGCGGCTGATGATTGCAAAGGCGCTGTCACATGAGCCGCGCATCCTGTTCCTCGACGAACCCACGGCCGGCGTCGACGTCGAACTGCGCCAGGACATGTGGGCGATGGTGCGGCGGCTGCGCGACGATGGCGTCACCATCATCCTCACCACGCACTATATCGAAGAGGCCGAGGCGATGGCCGACCGTGTCGGTGTCATCAACCGCGGCGAGATCATCCTGGTCGAGGGCAAGGCCGAACTGATGCGCAAGCTCGGCCGCAAGCGCCTGATCGTCGAATTGCGCAACCCGCTCACCGCCATTCCCGGTGCATTCTCGCACTACGCGTTGGAGCTGTCGGACGATGGCACACAGCTGACCTACACCTATGACAACCAGAGCGAACGCCCCGGCGTCGCATCGCTGCTGCGCGAACTCGAGACGGCAGGCATCCAGTTCCGCGACATGGACACGCAAAACAGCTCGCTCGAGGAGATCTTCGTCAATCTGTTGAGGCAAGAGCCATGAATTGGCGAGCAGTATGGGCGATCTACCGGGTCGAGATGGCGCGTGCGTTCCGCACCGTGCTGCAGAGCATCGTCTCGCCGGTGATCTCGACATCGCTTTATTTCGTCGTCTTCGGCTCGGCCATCGGCTCGCGCATCACCGAGATCGACGGCATCAGCTACGGCGCCTTCATCGTGCCCGGCCTGATCATGCTCTCACTGTTGACGCAGTCGATCTCCAACGCCTCCTTTGCCATCTATTTCCCGAAATTCGTCGGCTCCATCTACGAGCTCTTGTCGGCGCCGGTGTCGTATCTGGAGATCGTCATCGCCTACGTCGGCGGCGCCGCGACCAAGTCGATCATCCTCGGCTTGATCATCCTGGCGACGGCCTCGCTGTTCGTGCCGCTCACCATCCAGCATCCGTTCTGGATGCTGGCCTTCCTTGTCTTGACGGCGGTGACCTTCAGCCTGTTCGGCTTCATCATCGGCATCTGGGCGAAAAGCTTCGAGCAATTGCAGCTGGTGCCGCTGTTGATCATCACGCCGCTGACCTTCCTCGGCGGCAGCTTCTATTCGATCAACATGCTGCCCGAGACCTGGCGCACGGTGACGCTGTTCAACCCGGTCGTCTACCTGATCAGCGGTTTCCGCTGGAGCTTTTACGGCAAGTCCGATGTCTCGGTCGCCGTCAGCCTGGGCATGACGATGGTGTTCCTCGCCATCTGCATCGCCATCGTCGCCTGGATCTTCCGCACCGGCTACCGGCTGCGCAACTGACCCTGCCGCTCTAAAGCGCGTCGCGTTTGAACGGACTCAGGCGACGCGCATTAGGTCTTTGTTCTTATGCATGTCGTTTGCTCAAAACCGGGACCACTTTTGAGCGACATGCAAATAGGCGATCGCCCGTGCGCCGGTCAAATCAACAGTTTTGCTGGGGGCAAATTGGCCACGTTGGCCGCCACGCTTCTTGCTAGATCGCCTTGATGAGGCGCAGCAACCCCAGCATCTCGATCAGCCTGCCCTCGCGGAAGGCGATGTAGGTCGGTTCTTCGACGCCATGGTAGCGGCGCTTGAACGCCGCCTGGCCCTTGAGGTTGAACTTGCTGCGGTTGACCCAGGGCGACTCATAGGCCCGCTCGAAGGCGTTGCGCCAGAAGCTCGATTCGGCAAAGCTGTTGGCTCCGACATCGAGCATCGGCGACAGGCCGAGCGTGACGACCGAAATGCCCTCATTGCGAAACCGGTCCACGGCGAATTTGGTCAGCCCGATTTCGGCATGCGGCGAGGCATCGATGTGCTTGCGCTTGAACGAGGTGGTGTAGCCGATCACCTTGCCATCCCGGAACATCGGATCGAAATCGAGCAGAGCGACGAGCTCGCCTTCCGGGCTGTAGAGCACGAAACGGCGCATATCGATGCCGAGATGATCGGCAAAGGGGCGGTTGAGGAACGCCATCTCCCAGCGCTTGACGATGCGGTCGGCCCGCCAGTTCTGTGACAGGCGCTGGACCTCGTCGAGATAGACCGCTCCTTCGCCAAAAGAAAACCCCTTCTTCAACAGCCAGCGTTCGGAATACCGCACGGTTTCGTTGCGCTTGCCGGAAAAATCGTGAGCCGGCAGTTCCAGCCGCGTGTCGACGCCGAGACGGTTGACCTGGTAGCCGAGCCCGGCCAGAACGCGCGCCGTCGGTTCGCCGATCTGCACGAACCACGGGCTGTCGGCGGCTTCGACAAAGCGCCTGATATAGTCGGGCCGATCAGCCGGATGGGCCACCGGGTCACCTAGCGCGAAATGGTGCTTCATCTTGGTGCCGAAGGCGATGTAGCCGTCGGCGTCGCCGAAATAGGACAGTTTTTGCTGCACGGCGGTCGAATAGGCCAGCGAGAAGTCGCCGTGCTGGCGGACAAGCGCCAGCCGCTCGACATGCGAAAAATCCTGGCGCGGCACCTTGGCTGCGGCGCCCTCCAGCAGTCTGTCGAGAAAGATACGCAAGGAGGGCATGGTCGAGCTTCCGCGTGCCGATGATAAACAGAGGCTTGCCCCCAAGGCCTCGAATCAGTCGCATTGACGCGACCTCATTATCGATCATGTCGCCCCTGTGCCATATGGGACGTGCCATATAGGACGGGTTCCCATGGCGCACCTAAAAGGAAATCTCGACCGAATGGCGGCTACGACAAGCGAAACGATGCCTATCGTCCTGGGGCCGAAAGGACCCGACTATACGGTTATCGTCATCGGCGCCGGAGCGGCGGGGCTGGCGGCCGCCGACGCGCTTGGCCGGCGCGGCGTGCGGGTCGTCGTGCTTGAAGAGGAGCCGCGGATCGCCGAACCGTGGCGAGGGCGGCACGAGAAGCTGACCCTCAACACGCATCGCGCGCTATCGGCCCTGCCCGGCCTTGCCTATCCGCCACGCACCGCCGCCTTTCCGAACAAGGATGCCATCGTCGGTTATCTCGAGGATTTTGCCCGCGCGCGCGGCATAAGGGTCGAATTCGGCACCGCCGTCGAGCGGATCGAACGCAGAGGCAATGGCTGGCTCGTCCATACGGGCCGGGAAACGCTGAGCGCCCGCAATGTCATCGTCGCCACCGGCCGCGACCGCTTGCCATGGACGCCGGACTGGCAAGGCAAGGCGACTTTCACCGGCAAACTTGTCCACGCCGCTGATTTCGGCACAGCGCACGACTATGTGGGCAAAAGCGTGCTGGTGGTCGGGGCCGGAAATTCGACGTGCTCAACCACCTCGCCCGTGCCGACACCAAGGCCATCTGGTTGTCAGCCAGGCAGGGTCCGTCACTGATGCCGAAGCGGATCGGCAAGGTCGCGGTGGCGCGCTTCGGCGGTTTCATGGCGATGCTGCCGACGTGGATTGCCGATGCCGCGATTGCCGCGACGCAGCGGCTGGTGTTCGGCGACCTCACCCGCTTCGGCCTGCCGCCAGCGCCGAAGGGCGGCGCCAGCCGGCTCGGCGTCGAGCAGATCGCGATCGCCGTCGACGACGGCGCGGTTGCCGCGCTGAAGGCCGGATGGATTTCGGTGGTGGCGCCGGTGGCGGCTTTCGAAGGCGCCGGCGTGCGGCTGAACGACGGCACGGTGCTCGAGCCGGATGTGGTGATCGCGGCAACCGGCTATCGCACCGGCCTGGAGGCAATGCTGGGCGATCTCGGCGTGCTCGACGCCAAGGGCGTGCCGAAGGCCAATGGCGGCACCCCGAGCGGCCAGCCCGGCCTGTGGTTCATCGGCATGCGGCCAAGCCTGACCAGCTATTTTCACAGCGCCGGACTGCAGGCCGAAGCGATTGCCCGTCAGATCGCCAGGGAGTTGTAGACGCTTCGGTGCGCTTGGTCCGACACATCTGCATGGCGGGATCGTATATTTTGGCGGTTAGCCGAAGCGCCCTGTCCCTTCGTCATTCTCGGGTCTTCGCGACGCCGCTGCGCGGCTGCTTCGCCAGTGGGATGACGAAGCTGAGAGCTTGCGGCCAATCTCCCAACGCAGGCGCTTGTATCCACTTCATGTCTTATTATATAACATGTTATCAAAATCGGACAAACCGACCATGGAAGACATCATTCGATCCCTTGGCTACCTCACCCTCGGCAGCAGGCTGAAGCGTATCGGCGAGCAGTTGCAGGCCGATACGCAGCGCATGCTCGATGGGCTGGAGGTGCCGGTGCAGTCCAGCCAGTATCCTCTGCTGGCCGCGCTGGACCGGCTCGGGCCGCTGCCTGTCGGCGAGCTGGCGCAGTCACTGGGGATCACCCAGCCGGGGGTGACGCGCAGCGTGGCGCTGCTGGCCGAGTTGGGGCTGGTCGAGGCCGCGCCATCGAACGACGACCAGCGCCGCAGGATGATCTCGCTGACCGCCAACGGCCAGCGCCTGGTCGACAGGGCGAAGCGGGACGTTTGGCCGCGCATCGAGAACGCCGTTGCCGACTTGTGCAAAGGCCTTGCGGGGCCGCTTCTACAACAACTCTCGGCAATAGAGGACGGCCTGGCGGCGGCCCCACTCGACCGTCGTGTGAAACAGGATGTCGCGCCATGAGCCATGTCCTTGATCGTCCGGTCTGGAGCGCGCTCGACACGCGGCATCGGATCTTTGCGTATGGCGACAGGCTCGCCAGGCGCTATCCCTCCTCGATCGTCCCCTTCGCGGCTTCCGGGGCAGACGACGCTGAGAGCCTGCAGGCGCTCGCAAGCCTCATTCCTGCAGGTGAGAGCGTGTTCATGCTCCAGGCGGACCCCATTGCCCTGCCGCCGGAACTGACCGCGACCGTGACCGCCTTCGGCGTTCAGATGGTTGCCGAGGCGCCATTGCCTTCCGTGTCGGACGAGCGTGTGCAGCAGCTGACGCAGGACGACGCGGCCGAGATGCTTGCTTTGGCGTCACTGACCAAGCCCGGCCCGTTCACCCTCAAGGCGCTGAGCCTCGGCGAGTTCTGGGGCGTGAAGATCGGCGGCCGGCTGGCGGCGATGGCCGGCGAGCGCATGAAGCAGCCCGGCTACAGCGAACTCAGCGGCGTCTGCTCGCATCCCGAATTTCGCGGCAGCGGCCTCGGCCGGCTGCTGTCGGTGTTCGTGGCCAACCGAATTTTTGCGCGCGGCGAAGTTCCCTACCTGCATGCCTATGCCAGCAATGCCGGCGCGGTCCGGTTGTACGAGTCCATCGGCTTCAGGCTGAGGGCAGAGATGAATGTGGCCGTCGTGCAGCGCGCCGGCTAGAGCGTTTCACCGTTTCACGGAAACGGCGAACCGCTCCTAGGCCTTTATTTTTACGCAATTCCGGACGGAAAACCGCTTCACACTTTTCCTGGAATTGCTCCAGGCCGCCTTGCGGGCCTCAGGCTGATTTCGGCTCCAACCTGCGGAAACCCACGGTTTCCATAAGCATATCTTCCTCGACCATGCCGGCATTGTGCAGCGCAAGCAGGTTCAGCGCGATCTCCCGCGCCTCCGCCGAATCGGGATGCACGTCGCGCCTGCGGCAGGCTTCGTCGAACACGCGTTGCAGCCTGGCGATGTCGTCGGGTTTCAGCAGGCCACGGTCATAGACGGACTTTGGCATGGCACTCTCCTCCAGAAGAGGTAGGGCGCCATGTTTAAAAGTCCATTCTTTTCCAATGCTTGAGCGCAGCTGCCTGGGTTTGCACGAATCCGACCGAGCGTGGCAGTCAGACCGCGATCGCGCTGCCATTCATTCAGCACCTCGGCCGTGGCCTGTTCCGCCGCAGTCTGCTTGACGTGCCGCCACGCTTGCGAAACAAGAGCTGCCACAAAGGACAGCGAGGCACAAAAGTGAGTTTCTGGGGACTGGCGCAGCTCGTCATTTCGACGGTGATCTTCCTGCTGGCGGCCATCGCGGCCAAGCAATGGGGGCTGGCGCCAAGCCTTGGCAAGATCGTGCTGACACTGGCGCTCTATACGGCGGGCAATCTGATGATGCTGCGGCTGGTTCGTGAGTTCGGCATGTCGGTGTCGTTCAGTCTGTCGGCGGTGATCCAGCTGGTGGCGGTCAATGTGGTGGCGCTGGTGTTCTTCGGCGAACGCGTCAATGCCTTGCAGGCGACCGGCATCGTGCTGGCCATCGCGGCGGTGGTGCTGATCTCGCTCGGGCCTTACCTGCAGGGGCGACTGTAATCCGATGAAGACCCCGCGTGCGTTCACCAACTGGCTTGAATTTCCGGTGCTGCTGGCCGGGCTGGTGATAGCCGCCGGGCTGTGGGGCTTCGAGGAACTGATGGAGGTGGCGCGGGCCACCACGCCGCACGCTTTCGATACTGAGATCCTGCTCGCTTTCCGAAAAGTGGGTCAGCCGGATGTTCCCGTCGGCCCGGCATGGCTGGAAGGCGCGATGCGCGACATCACCAGCCTCGGCAGCTCCAGCGTGCTGGTGCTGATCGTAACGGCGGTGATCGTCTACCTCCTGCTGATCCGTAGGCCGAGGACGGCGCTGCTGATCTTTGTCGCGGTGGCCGGCGGGCAGCTGCTGTCGACCTTGCTCAAGGCCGGCATCGACCGGCCGCGCCCCGATCTTGTCTCGCACCTGGCCAACGAGACGTCGCTGTCGTTTCCCAGCGGCCACGCGATGCTGTCGGCGGTGACCTATCTCACGCTAGGCTCGCTCGCAGCGCGCTTCCTGCCGGGACGAACGACGAAAATCTATGTCCTCAGCCTGGCGGTGCTGGTAACGCTGCTGGTCGGCGTCAGCCGCGTCTATCTCGGCGTCCACTGGCCTTCCGACGTGCTGGCGGGATGGTGCGCCGGCTTCACCTGGGCGACGCTGTGCTGGCTGGCGGCGCGAATGCTGCAGCGGAACAAGGCGGTGGCCGATGGCAACGAGCCCGAAGACTGACGATCCGGAGCGACATTCAAATCAGCCGGTTGATCAGCCCGTGTCCGCAGCCTGCCAGCAGAAAAACCGCCGACAGCAAGGCTGCCGACGTCGTCAAGGTCCTGAAAATCTTCAACTGATATTTCCCCGCCATAAGAGCCAAGGCGGTTAACGTAGCATGCTCATCCCGTATCCCGCCATCCGGCTTTGTGGAGAGATCATGTTTCATGTATGCTTTATGATGGTTGAAACATCACTATGATTGTATTACACGTCGTCTCCGCAGACTCAGACGGGGGTTCCGACCGATGATCACTGCCGCGCAGATGCGCGCCGCGAGGGCGCTGGCCGGCATCGATCAGAAGACACTCGCCGAGCGTGCCGGCGTTTCGCTTCCGACAATCCAGCGCATGGAAGCGAGTGACGGCGTGGTCAGGGGTGTGGTCGATACGCTGATGAAGGTTGTCCAGGCTCTCGACGAGGCCGGGGTGGAGCTCATCGGCGAGAACCAGACCAGCGAGCGCGGCGGCCGGGGCGTGCGCCTCAAGCCGGTCGCGCCGCCGAACCCGCAAGGCTGAGCCGGCATATAGTCGCGACGGCGACCGCCGACAGTCCTGCCGACGATCCCGCCGCCTTCACGCAAGCGGAAGGCAGTCCATGGATCAGATCCGGCGGGCAGTGCATCAACCGGCCCAGAAGTCGGCAAAGCCGACATTTTCAGAGCGGTTCACGCCCAAGCTGGTGACGGTCTGGCGCGAAGGTTACCGCCTGCCGCAGTTCAAGGCCGACTTCATGGCCGGGCTGACCGTCGCCATTGTCGCGTTGCCGCTGTCGATGGCGATTGCGATTGCTTCGGGCGTGACGCCGGAGCGCGGCCTGTTCACGGCCATTGTCGGCGGCTTCATCGTCTCGGCGCTCGGCGGCAGCCGCTTCCAGATCGGCGGCCCGGCCGGCGCCTTCATCGTGCTGGTGGCGGCGACGGTGCAGCGCGAAGGCGTCGACGGACTGCTGCTGGCGACGATGATGGCCGGCATCTTCCTGCTCGCCATCGGCTATCTCCGGCTCGGAACCTATATCAAATTCATCCCTTACCCGGTGACGGTCGGCTTCACCGCCGGCATCTCGATCATCATCTTCTCCGGCCAGATCGTCGAACTGTTCGGGCTGAGGCTTGCCGGGCCGGAGCCCGGGCCGCTGCTGCCGAAACTGATGGCGATCGGCCACGCGGCCGGCACGCTCAACATCTCGGCGACGCTGGTGGCGGCGTTGACCATCGCCACCATCGTGGGGGTGAAGCGCTGGCGGCCCGGCTGGCCGGGCATGCTGATCGCCGTCGGACTGGCCTCCCTTGTCGTGGCGCTGCTTTCGCTGCCGGCGGAAACGATCGGCACGCGCTATGGCGGCATTCCGCGCAGCCTGCCGTTGCCGGCACTGCCGGGACTCAACCTCGACAAGGCGATTGCGGTGCTGCCGGATTCGGTGGCTTTTGCGCTGCTCGGTGCCATCGAATCGCTGCTCTCGGCCGTGGTCGCCGATGGCATGACCGGGCGGCGTCACCGTTCCAATTGCGAACTGGTGGCGCAAGGCTTTGCCAACATCGCGTCTGCCCTGTTCGGCGGCATCTGCACCACCGGCACCATCGCCCGCACCGCCACCAATGTGCGGGCCGGCGCGCATGGGCCGGTTTCCGGCATGCTGCATTCGCTTTTTCTGCTGGTCTTCATGCTGGTGGCCGCACCAATGGCGAGCTACATCCCGCTTGCCGCCCTTGCCGGGGTGCTGGCGGTTGTCTGCTGGAACATGTTCGAGAAGCAGGCCTTCGCCACATTGCTGCGCGCTTCGCGCGGCGACGCCCTGGTGCTGATGGCAACCTTCCTGATCGTCGTCTTCCGCGACCTCACCGAAGGCATCGTCGTCGGCTTCGCACTAGGCTCGATCCTGTTCATTGATCGTATGGCCAAGTCGATCGCCGTGGAGGCGGATTTGCCGCTGGTGCAGGACGATGTCGCCGACAGCAGCGGCCGCGCCTACGATGCAAGCGAGGCAAGCGACGCCGACACCGTCGTCTATCGCATCTCCGGCGCCTTCTTCTTCGGCGCCGCCTCGACTGTCGGCACGGTGCTCGACCGCATCGCCGACCAGCGCAAGAACTTCATCCTCGATTGTTCGGCGGTGCCGTTCTTCGATTCCACCGCGGCCAATGTCATCGAGGGCGCGGCGTACAAGGCGAAACGTGCCGGCGTGCGTTTCATCATCGCCGGCGCCTCGCCGCAGACGCGGCGCATGCTGATCAACCACGGCGTCAAGCGGCCGCTGGTGACCTTTGCCGCTTCGATCAAGGATGCGCGGGCGCAACTCAAAGCCGCGCCCGCTGGCTGAGCCGGCAAGTGTGCGCCGTCAGTCCAGGCTCAGCGCCGCGATCTCACCTTCGTTCATCAGCGGCACGAAAATCCGCGTGCCATCTGTGCCGATGTCGGCGCTGCCCGGCTTGAACTGCTCTACAGCCTCCGGCGCCTCGCCGACTTTGTACCGATAGAGCGTGCCGGTCATGAAGGCGGTGGCGTAGATCCTGTCGCCGATGGCGACGACGCCATCAAGGTCGGCAAAGTTTTGTGCGCCAGGCAGCGGCGTCACGGCTTTCGTCGCGAGATCGACCGACAGCAGGCCCCCGGGCGCGGCAGTGCTGAAGTCCGGCTTGATACCCTTGCCCCACGAGGCCACGATCAGCCGGTCGCCATCGGCAAAGATGCCGTTGGGCGCGGCGAGCTTCGCATCCTTCACGAACAGGTCCGGCTTGTTGCCGTCGATGCGGTAGATCGCATCGGCCAGCATGTCGGTGACATAGACCTTGCCCGATGAGTCCGATGTGACGTCGTTGAGGAAGACGGCACCGGGCACATCGATGGTCGAGACCAGCTTGCCGCTGGCGAGATCGACGATGCGCACCTTGGTGATGTCGGCGACGTAGAGCTTGCCGCCAGAGATCGCCGAGCCCTTCGGTGCATCCATGCCGGCGGTCCAGTGCCGGCTAACGACCTTGCCGTCCAGCGACAGCACCGAGAGATAGCCGTTGCCGTCGGCCTCCCCGGGATTGCCGACGATGTTGGAGACGATGATGCGATTGTTGGCGGCATCGAACAGCGCCGATTCGGGTTGCTCGAAGCCCGAGGCGCGCCAGAGTTCGGCGGCCTCGGCCGCAGGCACAAGCGCGATACCGAAGGCGGCGAGACAAATGGAGGGGATGAGGGTTTTCATGGCCAGGTCTCCTGTGGTGGATGGCGGAGCGCTAGGAGTTTCGATACTTTTCCGGAAGGGCGATTCGAGCTAGTATCGGAAACCGATACGAAATGGCGCAAAAGAGGTGCATTCCATGAACGGCCTGATCTTCGAGGCGCTGAAGCGGACGCTGAAGGCCAAGGGCGTCACCTATCGTGAGCTAGCCGGGCGGATGGGCGTTTCCGAGCCGACGGTGAAGCGCATCTTCCACGAGCGCAACTGCAAGCTCGACCGTCTCGTCGGGATCTGCGCTGCCGCCGGCGTCGAGCTGGAAAACGTGCTGGGGTCGATGAACCGGGGGCCGGGACCGGTCAACCGCATCGCGCCAGAGGTCGAGCGCAAGCTTGCCGGCCGGCCGGCGTTGCTGTTCATCTTCGTCATGCTGTCGGAGAAATTCACGCCCGAGGGCGTCATGCGCTCGCAAGGCTTAAGCGAAGCGTCGATGTTCCTCTATCTGCGCGATCTCGAAGCGCTCGGCCTCATTGCGCTGGGCAGCGGGTTGTCGGCACGGCTGCTGGTCGACACACCGATCCAGTGGAATTTCGAAGGGCCGCTCAGGCCGCTATTCGAGATGACAAACAAGAATTTCATCGGCTGGGCGATCACCCATCTGGAGCGGGAAGCGACCTTCGTCTCTTTCTCCAGGCGGATGCGGCCGGAGACGGCGGAGATGGTGAAGCGCGAGGCGGAGGAACTGGCCGAGCGCGCCAAACTGCTCGCCCATCACGACCAGCACACGACGCCGGAAGACGGGCTGACCGGCTACAAATGGACATTTGCTTTTGGCGCAACCCCGTTTCCGGCGATCATGCCGATCGGCCCGCACCCCAGGGATCCCGGTGCGTCCGACCGGCCCACCGCTCCGGCAAAGGGACGCCGCCCGTTGCCGGCTTGACGCGCCAGCCGCGTTTCAAAAACGAAACCATGATAGAGTTCGCGCGCTGATTTGCCAGACTGTACGGGGCGGGTTTGCCGAATGCGTGACCGTCCCCGCAAAATCGAAGTGATCCTATGCCGACCGCGCCAACACTTGAACTTCGCCGCTATTCGCGCCTGAAAAATTTGCGGGAGCGGGCAGAACGCCAGGGTGCTGCATTGCAGTTCTGGGCGCGCACGGCATCGCTCGCCGTGATCTCCTGCTTCTTTTCATTGATCAGCCGCTGGGATGCCTCGCTGCTCTTCGTGCTGGCGGGCCTCGCGCTGTTCCAACTCGTCGGCCTGATCCAGTTTCGCTTTGCGCGCCGTCGCAACGCGCCATGGTGGATCGGTTACCTCGTCGGTACGCTGGACATCATTCTGTTGACCGTTCTGCTGGTAACGCCCAACCCGTTTTCCCTCGAGGTCGCGCCGGCCGCGATGCAACTGCGCGAGGGCAGCTTCAAATTCCTGCTGATTTTCGTATGCCTTGGCGCGCTGACCCTTTCGACACGATTGGCGCTCTATCTCGGCGCGCTCGCGGCCTTGACGTGGACGATCGGGGTGGGATGGGTGGTTTTGCATGCGGGAACCGTCATTCCGGCAACGAACCTCTATTCGCTGCCGATGACAGAGCGACTGAATCTCTATCTCAACCCCAATTTCGTCGATACGTTCGCGCAGGCGACCAATGTGTTGGTTGTGCTGATTATCGGCGCGATCATGGCGCTGGTCGTCTCTCGTTCCCGGCATCTGTCGGAAGACTACGTCAAGGCAGAGCGCGCCCGCGCCAATCTAGCCCGGCATTTTTCGCCCAATGTCGTCGACCAGCTCGCCACGGATGACGAGCCCTTCGGCCCGGTCCGCCGGCAGGATATCGCGGTGCTGTTCGCCGACATCGTCGGCTTCACACACTATTCCGAGGATCATCCGGCCGAAGCAGTGTTCGAACTACTGCGTCAGTTCCACCGTCGCATGGAGCAGGTCGTTTTCGACCACCATGGCACCGTCGACAACTATATCGGCGATTGCATCATGGCGACCTTCGGGGTTCCGCAAGCCAGCCATGACGACGCAACCCGGGCCATCCGGTGCGCTGAAGCGATGATCGCCGCTATCGAAGACTGGAATGTCCAGCGTGTGTCCAGGGGATATCCACCGCTGGACGTTCGGATCGGTGCACAATATGGCGCCGTCGTCCTCGGCGCGGTCGGCAGCGAGCGCAACCTGTCCTTCGCGGTGGTGGGCGACACCGTCAACGTCGCCAGCCGTTTGCAGGCGCTCTGCCGTGAACTTCAGGCGAATATTTGCTTTGGGTCACGACTGATCGAGGCCGCGAAGGCGGAATCGCCCGCGACACAGTTGAATGCGCGCGATCATGGACCGGTTAGCATCCGCGGCCGGGACGAACCGGTCCATGTCTGGGTCGAACACAGAGCCGAAAACCAGGGCGCCATCGCGGTTTCGGCGTGATGCAGGCCGCCATGTGAAATGCCTGCACCTCATGACTCAGGCCGAAGCCATCACGTGTCTGAGGCGATTGCGCCAGCCTTCGCGGCTGCGGCGTCGGTGCCTGCCTTGTCCTCCCAGGTCACCGCCCGGTAGTCGAAACCATATTCCAGCGTCGGTTTGACGATGCGGAAGAATGGTGACAGGTCGAAGTCGCGCGGCGTGTAGAGCGAGTGGTGGCGGATGTGCAGGATTTCGCGGCGCGAATAGTTCGACTGCGCCGAGGCGCGGCCGGGCGCGCGGGTGATCTCGGGCAGGATCGGGTAGCGGATCTCGCCATAGGCTTCGGCGATCAGCGTCGAGCAAATGGCGCGCGTCGGATCGCCGGAACCGAAAGCCAGCATGCGGCGGCGCCAGCGCACCGGCACCGGCGGCGTCGGCAGGAAAAAGCGCAGCATGTCGAAAATGTTCTTGAGATCGTATTTCAGGCCGAGCTTGCCGATCACGAAGGCGACGACATGGTCGCGGTCTTCCGGGGTCAGCCCGCTCGCCCGGCAGATACGGGTGTTGTAGGTGCGGTAGCGCGACAGCGGCACGGCGACACAGCCTTCGCCGAGCGTGACTTCGATCAGCCGACGCCGTTCCGATCCGTCCTCCGGTTCGGACAACGCATCGCCGATATAGAAGGCCGCATGCGACCAAGTCGACTTGTGTCAGGTATTTGATGGCCGCGGAGATCTTCTGGTTGCCTTCGATGAGCAGGATGTCGCCGGGTTCGAGCGTGCGCCGCAACGTCTCGGCGTCGGACGGCGTGTAGGGCTCATAGCCCGAGGATTCGTCCTGCAGCCGGCCGGCAAGCCAGCGGCCAAGTCGGTCGAGAAGCGTGTCGCGCGGCGCGGTCATGGTAAAGTGTGACTAGCACGAGGTGACGTCCTCGGCCATGATCAACCGACCGGGACCTCTTTCGACAATACCGGGCCGGCGAGGTCGTCGCGCGCATTGCGCGCGAGTTTCTTCGTCGAGCGCTTGGGGCTGTCGCCGAACAGCTCGGCCGCTCCGGCAAGGCAGCTCTTCTTCAGGCTTTTTTCCGAGCGCTTCAAAAGCTTGCCAAGAAGCCTTGTGTCCTGCGCATCGCCGAGCGGCTCACCGTCGGCCTCGAGCAACACGCGCATGACGAAGACGTCGTGCAGTTCGCCGAGTTTTTCGCCAAGTTCATCAACTGCCTTGCGCCGCACCTTGATCGGCGTCGGCCATAGCCGGCCGAGCAGCGACAGATGCATCGAGTGGGTCTTGGCAGCCTTGCGCAGATCGTGGAAATCCTCGGCTCCTCCGTGGGATCCGGCCTTGTCCAGCGCCTTCCTGGCCCGGCGCAAGGTCTTGCGAGCGCCTTCCGCAAGCACATCGGCTGCATGCTCAGGCAGATCGGGGAGCAGCAGCCGCTCTATCCTGATGAGGCCTTCCTCGCAGGCGGCGGTGGCCGCGCCTATGGCGGCGTCGAGGCCGGCGCCGGCATGCATTTCATGCTGGCGGGCAATCAGCCGGTCGCGCACGCTGTCGAGGCCGCCGCCGGCAACCTGCTCGGGAAAGGCGGCTGCCAGCCGGTCGACGGTCTCGACCAGGGCGGTCGCCTCGCGCGGCCCGGCAAGCAGCGCCGCCACCTGCCGGTAGCATTGATTCTCAGTCTGACAAAATGTTTCGTTGCCGGAACGGACCAGCCGCAGCAACGAACGCGCACTCTTCAGCCGCTTGCGGCATTTGTGCAATGCCTGCTCCGGCTGGTCGCGCGCGACGGCCAGATGGGCAAGCGCCTTGCCGATCTCCTCGCCAAGGATACGCCTGACCTCGCCGGTCAGCGGCAGGCGCGGGTCGATGCGAAAGCTCATGCGGCGATCTCCGGAATCCCCCTAGAGCATGATGCCGAAAAGTGTGAAGCGGTTTTCGGACGACATCATGCTCCATATCTTTTGATTTAGAGCCGGATTCCGATTTTAGGTCGACCCGACCTAAAATCATCCGGCTCTAGGGCGAGCGACGCGTTGTAAAATCTCTGCTCGCCGGTCACTTCGCGGCCGAGCCAATCAGGCAGCATGTCGTCAGGTACATCCTCCGGCGTCTCCAGTTCGGCCACCACAAGGCCGGCTAGGATCCCGCCGAAAACATCGACTTCGTAGAGATAGCCGCGATGCCTAACATGGTGGCGTGTCTTCTCGATGACATGTCCGATGGCGAAGGCCAGCATCTCCTCGGCATCAGTCAGAGGAATTTCATATTCGTATTCGTCGCGCTCGCGGATCTTGCTGCCGAATTTGAGCGTCAGCTTCGCCGAACTGCCGTCGCTGATGCGCACGCGCACGGTGCGGCCAGGTGCTGCGGCAAGATAGAACTGGCGAATGCGTATATTCGCCTCGGCCATTTCTAGCCATTCGGCGCTGGAGACCAGGAACTTGCGTTCGACTTCCTTGCCCATGGCCGCGCACTAAAGCGTCTGCGGCCCGACATGGCAAGCGGCCGTAGACAATCAATTTGACTTTAATCAATCGATTGATTAAACAGGCCACATGATCAAATCCGCGCCCGACAAAATGCCTCGCCAGGAGACATCGCCCGCCGAGCAGACGCGCGCCGCACTGGTGCTGGCCGCGCTCAAACTGTTTGGGCGGCAGGGCTTCGACGGCACCTCGACGCGCGAGATCGCGGCGGAGGCGAAGGCCAACATCGGCTCCATCGCCTATCATTTCGGCGGCAAGGAAGGGCTGCGCGGGGCCGCCGCCGACCACATCGTTGAGACCATCCAGGCGGTTGCCGGCCAGGCGCTCGGCGGCATGCAGCTGCAAGGTCAAGCCAGTTCAGAGACGGCGCGGGCGCAGCTCTCGACCGCATTGGAGCGGATGGTAGGATTTGTCGTCGCCAGGCCGGAGGCGGGCGAGATCGTACAATTCGTACTTAGAGAGTTGTCGCATCCGACCGCCGCACTCGACCGCATCTATGACGGGGTGTTCGAACCGACGCATCGCCGCCTCTGCCAGATCTGGGAACAGGCGACGGGCGAGCCGGCCGAAAGCGAGGCCACCAAGCTCGTGGTCTTCACGCTGATCGGCCAGGTCATCTATTTCCGCATCGGCCGCGAAGCAGTGATGCGTCGTATGGGCTGGCGCGAGATCGGCAACACCGAAGCCGCCAAGGTGGTGGCGGCGGTCACAAGCAATCTTGGCGCCATACTGGCGGCCCGAAATCCGGTCGCCCGCAAGGAGGGCAAGCGATGAGTTTTCTCTGTTCCCTGCCGCTCGCAGCCCAGCTGTTCGGCGCCTGCGCGCCGGCAGCGCCGCTTGCCGTCGGCTATGTCGAGGGCGACTATGTCTTGCTGGCGCCGATCGAAGTGGCGCAGGTCGAGACCGTCGCGGTCAAGCGCGGCGACCGTGTTGTATCAGGCACGCCGGCGGTGACTCTCGAAAGCGCCGACGCAAAAATCGCCGTCGCCCAGGCAGAGGCCGCGCTCGCCCAGGCGCAGGCGCAACTGGCCGACCTGCAGATCGGCAAGCGGCCGGAGGAGATCGCGGTGCTGAAGGCCGAGGTCGACATGGCCAAGGCCCAGGCCACGGATGCCAAGCGCAAATACGACCGCGCCGCCGACCTGTTCAAGCGCGGTGCCGGCACGCAGGCCGACTACGACACCGCCGCCGCGACGCTGGAGACCGCCAATGCGCAGGTCGGCCAGGCGCAGGCCAACCTCGCCGTCGGCGGTCTGCCTGCGCGTCCCGAAACGATCAAGGCGGCAGAAAATCAGGTCAAACAGGCGCAGTCGGCGTTGGAACAGGCTGAGTGGCGGCTATCGAAGCGCGTGCTGGCGGCACCCTCGCCCGGCCGCATCAATGACGTCATCCGCAATCCCGGCGACACCGCTGGTCCGACCGCGCCTGTCATTTCGATGTTGCCGGACGGTGCGGTGAAGCTCAGCGTCTATGTCCCGGAAAGTGCGTTCTCGTCGATCAAAGTCGGCACGCTGCTTGTCGTCCATTGCGACGGCTGCGGGCCGGAGGTGAAGGCGCGCGTCAGCTATGTCTCGCCCGACCCGGAATTCACCCCGCCGGTGATCTACTCGCTCGAGAACCGGCAGAAGCTGGTCTACCTCGTCGAGGCGCGGCCTGAGGGCAAGGCGCAAGCGCTGCAGCCCGGACAGATCGTCGATGTCGAGCTGGCGGCCTCCGCAAAATGAACGCCATCGACGTTCATGGCCTGGTCAAGCGTTTCGGCGACAAGACTGTCGTCGACCATGTGACGATGACGGTGGCCGAGGGCGAGATCGTCGGCTTTCTCGGGCCCAACGGGTCCGGCAAGACGACGACCATCCGCATCATGTGCGGCCTGCTGACGCCCGACGAGGGCGAAGGTACGGTGCTGGGTTTCAACATCCGCACCGAGTCGCTCCGCATCAAGCGCGAAGTCGGTTACATGACGCAGAAATTCTCGTTCTACGAGGATTTGACGATCGGCGAGAATCTCGAATTCGTGGCGCGGCTCTACCGACTGAAGCCGGTCGAGGAGCATGTGTCGAAAACGCTGGAAGAGCTTGGCCTGACGAGCCGCCGCAACCAGCTCGCCGGCACGCTGTCGGGCGGCTGGAAGCAGCGGCTGGCACTGGCCGCCTGCATCATGCACAAGCCGAAGCTGCTGCTGCTCGACGAGCCGACCGCCGGCGTCGATCCGAAGGCGCGGCGCGAATTCTGGGACGAGATCCACCGGCTGGCGAGCGGCGGTCTGACCGTGCTGGTGTCCACCCACTACATGGACGAGGCCGAGCGCTGCCACCGCATCAGCTACATCTCCTACGGCAAGATGCTGGCCACCGGCACGGTGGACGAGGTGGTGACGAATGCCGGTCTGACCACCTTCGTACTGCAGGGACCGCGCCTCGACCAGGTCGCCGATGCACTCAGGGACCGGCCCGGCGTCGACCAGGTGGCGCCGTTCGGCGCGACGCTGCATGTCGTCGGCTCCGACAAGGCAAAGCTCGAAAAGGCGCTCGCCGATGTCGAGAAGGAGCACAAGGGCGTCAGCGTAAAACCCGGCGAGACCAGCCTCGAGGACGTCTTCATCCAGTTCATGTCCGGCTCGAAGGACAATATGGCATGAACAGCGTCTTCTCCTTCGCCAGGCTCGGTGCGCTGCTGATCAAGGAATTCATCCAGATGCGGCGCGACCGCATCACCTTCGCCATGATGCTGGGCGTGCCGCTTTTGCAGCTGGTGCTGTTCGGCTACGCCATCAACAACGATCCCAAAAGCCTGCCTGCCGCACTGGTGGCGACCAGCAACGACCCCTACACCCGCGCCATTGTCGCGGCCCTGCAGACGACCGGCTACTACCGCTTCGACCATGTTGCGCAAAGTGCCGAGGCTGCCGAATTCCTGATGGCGCGCGGCGATGTCGCCTTCGTCGTCACCATCCCGGCCGATTTCGGCCGCCGGGTGGAGCGCGGCGACAATCCGCAGATACTCATCGAGGCCGACGCCACCGACCCGGCCGCCGCCAGCGGCGCCATCTCGACGCTAAGCAAAGTGGCCAGCCAGGCGCTGCTTCGGGCGCAAGGCATGCAGGAGGCGGCGAGTGAGGCCGCCAGGGGCCAGCTCGATGTGGTGGTGCACCAGCGCTACAATCCGGAAGGCATCTCGCAATACAACATCGTGCCCGGCCTGCTCGGCGTCATCCTGCAGATGACCCTGGTGATGATGACCTCGATCGCGCTGACCCGCGAGACCGAGCGCGGCACGATGGAAAACCTGCTCGCCATGCCGTCCAGCCCGTTCGAGATCATGCTGGGCAAGGTGCTGCCCTATCTTGTGGTCGGTGGCGTCCAGGTGGTGGTGGTGCTGGCGGCGTCCAAGCTTCTGTTCGCCATTCCTTTCACCGGCTCGATGTCGCTGCTGCTTACCGCCGTGCTGGTGTTCGTGCTGGCGCTGGTGCTGCTTGGCTACACCATCTCGACCATCGCCCGCACGCAGATGCAGGCGCTGCAGCTGACCTTCTTCTTCTTCCTGCCGTCGATCCTTTTGTCCGGCTTCATGTTCCCCTATCGCGGCATGCCGGGCTGGGCGCAGACCTTCGGCGAGATTTTCCCGCTGACGCATTTTTTGCGCATTACCCGCGCGGTGATGCTGAAGGGCGCTGAACTGCCGGCGGTTGCGGGCGAGATCGCCTGGCTGGTCGGGTTCGTGGCCTTGTTTGCCGGCGTCGCATTGGTGCGGTTCAGGCGCACGCTCGACTGAGCGTTCAGGAATTGAGCGATCGCGGACCGCTGACGAACGGACTGCCCCTGACATAGAACCGCAGCGGGCGGTCCGCATCCTTCGTGATGCCGATGCGGATGCCTTGGCCGATGTCGCCGGGCTCGTGTTCGTCGGCTGCCAGCCATAGCGGGCCTTGGCGGCACAGATCGAGGCCGTCCAGCGAACGGTCGATCCGCAATGCCTGGGCGAGCCGCCCCGGCCCGCGCGCCAGGTCGCGCAGGCGCTCCACGCCCCGGTTCAGCCGCATGATGGCGATGCCTTCGAGCGGCTCCAGCGCCCGGATCAGCACGCCGGTGCCGGTGCCCGGCCCCTCGCTCGAGACATTGAGCATCCAGGAGACCCCATAGGCGAGGTAGACGTAGGCGTGTCCGGGCCCGAGGAACAGCGAACGGTTGCGCGGCGTCATGCCGCGATAGCCGTGCCCGGCGGCGTCGCCGGTGACATAGGCCTCGGTCTCGACGATACGGCCGCTGACGATGCCTTCCGGCAGCTCCCGCACCACGAGCTTGCCGATGAGATAGCGGGCGAGATCGGCCGTATCATCAGGCAGTTCGGCACGATCGAGCGGATGGTGGCCGGTCATGCTACCGCCGCCGTGTTTTCAAGGTATCCGTTCGACCCATTGCGCGCGCGACTGCCCCGGCCCGAACGGATCGCCGAAATACTGGGTCTCGCGAACCACTTTGCCATCGACGAACTCCATTATGCTCACCGTATAGGACGGAATCCCGTCATAGGTCAGGACATATTCGGTGATCCAGAGGTCGCCTGACCCGGTGATCCGCCGCACGGCAAAGCGCTTCCGGTTGGGCTGCGTGGCGCGCGACGACTGGATGTTGTGCCGTCCGCTGATGCGCTCGCCTGATTGCGGATAATCGAGCACCGCGTCCTCGCGATAGATCTGATGCTCCGTCTCGAGATCATTGGCATCGGAGGCAGCCCAATGGCGATCGAGAGCCGCCCTTATCTCAGTGTCTGCCATATCGGTTCTCAGACCGCGGCCATGATCTCGGCATAGGTGGTGAAATCGACATTGCCGCCTGACAGCACGACGGCGACGCATTTGCCCGACAGTTCGATCTCGCCTGACGAGAGCGCCGCCAGCGCCACGCAGCCGCCGGGTTCGACCACCAGCTTGAGATGGGCCATGGCGTCGCGCACCGCCTGTGCGGCCGCCTTGTCGGAGACGGCGATGGCGCCGGCGAGGTTCTTGCGGTTGATCTCGAAGGTGATGGCACCGGGCTCTGCGGTGAGGATGGCATCGCAGATCGAACTGTGGCCGGGCTCGTTGGAAACCCTTTTTCCCTCGATCAGCGAGCGGCGGGTGTCGTCGAAATGCTCGGGCTCAACCGCCCAGATTGCCGTGGCCGGCGAGGCATCCTTGACGGCGATCGAAATGCCGCTCGTCAGGCCGCCGCCTCCACAGGGAATGACGACCGCGTCGAGGCTGACGCCGAGCGCTTTTGCCTGGCGCATCAGTTCGAGACCGATCGTGCCCTGGCCGGCGATGATGGCCGGATCGTCGAAAGGAGGCACCAGCACCATGCCCTTGTCCATGTAGGGTCGCACCACCGTCATGCGGTCGTCGCGAAAGCGGTCGAACGGCACCACTTCGGCGCCCATCTTGCGGACATTGGCGATCTTCATCGCCGGCGCGTCGGCCGGCATGGCAATGACCGCCTTGACGCCGAACATGGCAGCCGCCGCGGCGACGCCCTGAGCATGGTTGCCTGAGGAGAAGGCGACGACGCCGCGGCTGCGCTCTTCTTCGCTCAGCGAAGACAGTTTGTTGTAGGCGCCGCGGAACTTGAACGAGCCGGTGCGCTGCAGCGTCTCCGGCTTGAACAGGATGCGGCCGCCGAAGCGTTTGTTGAGTTCCAGCGATTCGATCAAGGTCGTTTCGGCGATCAGGCCGGAGAGCCGCGCGGCGGCGGCATGGATGTCGGCGATGCCGGGAAGCGTGGTCATGGCGAAGTCCTGAAAGGGATGAGATCGGCGCATGGTGCACGCAAAGGCAGGCCACGCACCAATGAAAAAATGTGACCGTTACAAAGTTTGGCGGGCATGAGCGGCGACGAGGGTCAAACTGGCCCACCTCTCCCGCCTTTATCAGCCGGGCCGTATCGGCTAAGGGCGGGGGAGCAGAATCCCGGACCGCCAGACATGACCGCCAAGCCAAAACCCCTGTTTCTCGGTATCGACACCGGTGGCACCTATACCGATGCCGTGCTGTGGTCGGAACAAGGCGGGCCAAAAGGCAAGGTGCTGGCCAAGGCCAAGGCGCTGACCACGCGGCACGATCTTGCCGTCGGCATTTCCGGCGCGGTCGATGCGGTGCTGGGAAAATCGGCCACCGATCCGGCCGCGATCAAACTCGTGTCGATGTCGACGACGCTCGCCACCAATGCGCTGGTCGAGGGCCAGGGTGGGCGTGTGGCGCTCATCATGATCGGCTTTACCGGGGCCGACCTTGCGCGCGACGGGCTGAAGACGGCGCTCGGCACCGATCCGGTGGTGTTTTGTCCGGGCGGCCATGACGTGCACGGCAATGCGGCCAAGCTCGATCTGTCGGGGCTGGAAGCAGCACTCCCTGAACTCGGCGCCTCGGTGTCGGGCTTTGCCGTGTGCGCCTATTTCGCCACCCGCAACCCGGCGCATGAACTCGCCGCGCGCGACCTCATCCGCGAAAAGACCGGCCTGCCGGTGACCGCCAGCCATGAATTGTCGGCCAAGCTCGGCGGTCCGCGTCGCGCGCTCACCACCTTGCTCAACGCCAGGCTGATCTCGATGATCGACCGGCTGGTGGCGGCAACCGAAGGATTTTTGGAAGCCCGCAACATCGCAGCGCCCCTGATGGTGGTGCGCGGCGATGGCGCGCTGGTTTCGGCGGCGTTTGCCCGCCAGCGGCCGATCGAGACCATCCTCTCCGGCCCGGCCGCCAGCCTGGTCGGCGCCCGCCACATGACGGGCCTGGACAACGCCATGGTGTCCGACATTGGCGGCACCACCACCGATGTCGCCGTGCTCGACGGCGGCCGTCCTCGGCTCGATCCCGAAGGCGCCACTGTCGGCGGCTTCCGCACCATGGTCGAGGCGGTCGCCATGCGCACCTTCGGCCTCGGCGGAGATTCCGAAGTGGCGCTGGAAGATGGCGCGCTCAACCCGAAAATCCTGCTCGGGCCGCGCCGCCTGGTGCCACTGGCGCTGGCCGGCATGATGCATGGTGCTTCAGTGACATCGGAGCTCGAGCGCCAGCTCAGGGCGCCCAACCCCGGCCGCATGGACAGCCGCTTTGCGTTGCGCACCGGCGTGCCGGACAGGCTCGCCGCCGGCCTGACCGCGCCCGAGGCGAAACTGTATGAACTGATTGGTGCCGTGCCGCTCGCCATCGACAGGCTGCTCACCTCGAACGCCCAGAACGCCACGCTGAACCGGCTGGTCTCGCGCGGTCTTGTGCATATCTCGGGCTTCACCCCCTCGGACGCCGCCCATGTGCTCGGCAAGCAGGCCAACTGGGACCCGCTTGCGGCCCGGCTCGGCGCCGAACTGTTTGCCCGCAAGCGTGATGGGCGAGGCCAGTACATCGCGCCGTCTCCGGAGGTGATTTCCGAACGCGTGCTGCTGACGCTCACGCGCTGGTCGGCCGAATACATTCTGGAGACAGCCTTTGCCGAGGATGGGCTGGATGGCGCCGCCACCGTCGCGCATGCGCTGGTGCAGCGCGCCGTCGATTCCCATCCCGGCATCGCAAGGCTCAGCGTCGCGCTCGATCGTCCGGTCATTGGCCTCGGCGCCTCGGCGCCGCTGCACTATGCCGGCTTGGCCGAGCTGGTCGGTAATGAGTGCGTGGTGCCGGAGGATACCGATGTCGCCAACGCGCTCGGCGCCGTCGTCGGCCAGGTCCGCGTCTCGGCCGAAGCCCGCGTCAGCCAGCCCAAGGAAGGTTTGTTCCGGGTCGCGTCGGGGCAAACGGTGCGCGACTTCACCGACGAGGCCGAGGCGATCGCGGCAGCGGAGGCTGATGTGCGGGCGATCGTAGCCGCGCGCGCGAAGGATGCCGGCACGGATAATGCCGAGATCGACGTTTCGACCGAGTTCGAGGTGTCTACGGTTGAGGCCCAACGGATGTTTATCGAAGCGCATGTGGTGGCGGTTGCATCGGGTCGGCCGAGGATCGCGGTTTAGGGTAATCTCCCCCACGAGGGGGGAGATCAGCAGCTTCAAAATCCCCGGCTTCACCCTAAGCTGAATTGACCCTTCACCCCTGACATGCCAAAGGCCGCAAAGCCTTTCATCTGGAGAAGCCCTGATGACCGATCGCGTCGAGATCGCCGGATTGCGGATTGCCCGCGAACTGCATGACTTTGTCGGCGAGGCGCTGCCGGGTACCGGTATTGCCGCGGACGTTTTCTGGAACGGCTTTTCGGCCATAGTGCATGATCTGGCGCCGAAGAACCGAGCGCTGTTGGCCAAACGCGACGCCATGCAGGAACAGATCGACGCCTGGCACCGCGCCAATGGCGCGCCCATCGATATGGAGGCCTACAAAAGCTTCTTGCGTGAGATCGGCTATCTCGTGCCCGAAGGGCTGGCCTTCTCCGTGTCGACCGACAATGTCGACCCCGAGATCGCCACCGTTGCCGGGCCGCAGCTGGTGGTGCCGGTGATGAATGCGCGTTATGCGATCAACGCCGCCAATGCCCGCTGGGGCTCGCTCTACGATGCGCTCTACGGCACCGACGCCATTGCCGAGACCGGTGGCGCCGAGAAGGGTAAAAGCTTCAACCCCGTGCGCGGCGCCAAGGTGGTTGCCTGGGCGAAGAGTTTTCTGGACGAGTCCGTGCCGCTCACCTCGGGCAAATGGGCCGGCGTGAACGGGCTGACGGTTTCGGGTGGCACCTTGCGGCTCGGCGCCGGCGCCGGCGGCACCACGCTGGCCAACCCGAAACAATTTGCCGGCTATCGCGGCGACGGCGCCAACCCGGAAGCCATCCTGCTGGTCCAGAACGGCCTGCACATCGAGATCCTCATCGACCGCACCAACCAGATCGGCCGCACCGACCCGGCCGGCATTGCCGACGTGATCCTGGAATCGGCGCTGACCACCATCCAGGACTGCGAGGATTCGGTCGCGGCGGTGGATGCCGAGGACAAGGTCATCGTCTACCGCAACTGGCTCGGCCTGATGAAGGGCGATCTGGCGGAGGAAATCAGCAAGGGCGGCAAAACCTTCACGCGCAAGCTCAATCCGGACCGCGCCTGGACTGCGCCCAGTGGTGGCGCGCTGAGCTTGCCTGGCCGCTCGCTGATGCTGGTGCGAAACGTCGGTCACCTCATGACCAATCCGGCCATCCTCGACCGCGATGGCAACGAGGTGCCGGAAGGCATCTTGGATGCGGCGATGACGGCGCTGATCGCGCTGCACGATGTCGGCGCCAACGGGCGTCGGATGAATTCCCGCGCGGGCTCGATGTATGTGGTGAAGCCGAAGATGCATGGGCCGGAGGAAGTCGCCTTCGCAGTCGAGATTTTCGACCGCGTCGAAGCGCTGCTCGGTATGGCGGCAAACACCATCAAGATGGGCATCATGGACGAGGAGCGGCGCACCACCGTCAACCTCAAGGAGGCGATCCGCGCCGCCAAGGAACGCGTCGTGTTCATCAACACCGGCTTCCTCGACCGCACCGGCGACGAGATCCACACCTCGATGGAAGCCGGGCCGATGATCCGCAAGGGCGACATGAAGCAGGCCGCCTGGATTTCCGCCTACGAGGCGTGGAATGTCGACGCCGGGCTCGAATGCGGGCTGGCCGGTCATGCCCAGATCGGCAAGGGCATGTGGGCGATGCCCGATCTGATGGCGGCGATGCTGGAACAGAAGATCGCGCATCCCAAGGCCGGCGCCAACACCGCCTGGGTGCCGTCGCCGACGGCGGCGACGTTGCACGCCACGCACTATCACAAGGTCGATGTCCATGCCGTCCAGGCGGCGCTCAAGAGCCGGCCGAAGGCGAAGCTCGATGATATATTGTCGGTGCCGGTGGCGGTGCGGCCGAACTGGACCCCCGACGAGATCCAGCGCGAGCTCGACAACAATGCGCAAGGCATTCTGGGCTATGTCGTGCGCTGGATCGACCAGGGCGTCGGCTGCTCGAAAGTGCCCGACATCAACGATGTCGGCCTGATGGAAGACCGCGCCACGCTGCGCATCTCCTCCCAGCACATCGCCAACTGGCTGCACCACAAGGTTTGCTCCGAAATTCAGGTGATGGATTCGCTGCGGCGCATGGCAGCGATCGTCGACCTCCAAAATGTCGGCGACCCGCTCTACCGCCCGATGGCCACCGATTTCGACAATTCCATCGCCTTCCACGCCGCCTGCGACCTGGTGTTTAGAGGCCGCGAACAGCCGAATGGCTATACGGAACCGGTGCTGCACGCACGGCGGCTGGAGCTGAAGGCGAAAGAGCGGGCCTGATCCTGCGGCGGAAAGGCGTCGGCTGAGGCTGCGCAGCTTCGCGACCGCACTCGTGGGAAGACGCTGCCTCCATTGCCTGCAATCACTAATTTAGCCTGCAGCGTGACTGTTTTGACACAGGTTTCGCAAGGATTTGGGTGTATTGCTAAGACATTGATCAATTGATGGTCGGGTCGGGGACATCCATGCGGCTTTTTGCAGGAATTTTGCTGGTTGCGGGCATGACTGTGACCGGGGCCAATGCAGCGGATTTCGTTGAACCGGTAGCCTCCACCTATTCATGGACCGGCTTTTACATCGGCGCGAATGCGGGTGGCGCCTTTGGCAATATCGACGGCAACTTCATAGGCATCACTGGATCGGCCGACATCAGCGACTTCACCGGCGGTGTCCTGGTCGGTGCCAACTATCAATCCGGCCCGTGGGTTTTCGGTATCGAAGGCGACATAAATTATCTGGGCTTCAAGCAGGAATTCGACGACGGCGGTCTTTTTGCGCGTGCAAGTCTGGATGCCTACGGGACGATCCGGGGTCGCGTCGGCTACGCATTCGATCAGTTTCTGCCCTATGTCACCGCTGGCCTTGCCGTAGGCAATGTCAAGATCGACGAACATGTCTTCAACGAAACCGAAACCAAGCTTCAGACCGGATATGCGGTCGGCGGCGGTGCGGAATATGCTTTCAACAACAATTGGACCGTTCGCGCGGAATATCTATACGTCGACCTCGGCAAGAAGGATTTCGGGTTCGATCCCGTCGATCCTTACAACGTGAAGACGAATTTCAGCGTCGTTCGCGCAGCCTTCGCCTACAAGTTCTGACTTTTAGCAAAGCCAGACATCATCGGTTCTTGATATCGGTCCGGGCGGACAGCTAGCCATCCCGACAAAGCAGGCTAGGCTTCGTCACGCCGCCTGCGCTACCCGCTCCGACATCATGCGGTAGGAAATCGCCTCGGCCAGGTGGATGCGGCCGACGGCCTCGCTGGCGTCGAGGTCGGCCAGTGTGCGCGCCACTTTAAGCACGCGGTGATAGGCGCGCGCAGAAAAGCCGAGTTTCTCGCTGGCGTCTTTCAGCAGCGACAGGCCGGCTGCGTCCGGCGCGGCGATGTCCTCGATGACAGAAGGCGAGCAATGGGCGTTGGTGGTGGCGCTGGTGACGCCCAGCCGCTCGAACCGCTCGCGCTGGATGGTGCGGGCGCGCGCCACGCGCTGGGCGACCGCCGCGCTCTTCTCCGCCCGGTCGGGCCGGATCAGGTCGGCGGCCGAGACAGCCGGTACCTCGATCCTGAGGTCGATGCGGTCGAGCAGCGGGCCTGAGATGCGCGCCTGGTAGTCGGTGCGGCAGCGTTCGCCGCGCAGGCAGCGATAGCCGGGCTCGCCGGCCATGCCGCAACGGCACGGGTTCATCGCCGCTACCAGCTGGATGCGCGCTGGATAGGTGACGCGGTGGTTGGCGCGCGCGATCATGCAGTCGCCGGTCTCCAGCGGCTGGCGCAGCGCATCCAAGGTCTGCGGCGTGAATTCGGGAAACTCGTCGAGGAACAGCACGCCGTTATGGGCAAGCGATACTTCGCCCGGCCGTGCCCTTATGCCGCCGCCGACCATCGCCGCCATCGAGGCCGAATGGTGCGGGGCGCGGAACGGCCGTCGGTCGGTCAATTTGCCTTCGCCGAGTTCGCCGGCCACCGAGGCGATCATCGAGACTTCAAGAAGTTCCTTGGGCGCCAGTGGCGGCAGAATTGAGGGCAGCCTCTGCGCCAGCATCGATTTTCCCGAGCCGGGAGGCCCGACCATCAACAGATTGTGGCCGCCGGCCGCCGCCACTTCCAGCGCCCGCTTGGCGCTTTCCTGGCCCTTGATGTCGCAGAGGTCGGGCAGGTCGCGCGCCGAGACATGGATGCCGGGCTCGGGCCGCGACAGCACCTGCGTGCCGCGAAAATGATTGGCGATGGCAATCAGGCTGCGCGGCGCCAATATGTCGAAATCCTTGCCCGCCCAGGCCGCTTCTGGCCCGCAGCCGAACGGGCAGATCAGGCCCTTTCCCTCGGCATTGGCGCCGATCGCGGCTGGCAGCGCACCGGCCACCGCGGCAATGGTACCGTCGAGCGACAATTCTCCGAGCACGACATAGCTGGCCAGCATGTCGCCGGGAATAGCGCCGAGCGCGGCCATCAGGCCGAGCGCGATCGGCAGATCGTAATGGCTGCCTTCCTTGGGCAGATCGGCAGGCGCCAGGTTGACCGTCACCTTCTTCGACGGCATCGACAGGCCCGACGCATGCAGTGCCGCCTGCACGCGCTCGCGGCTTTCGGCCACCGCCTTGTCGGCCAGCCCAACGATCTGCATGCCGACCTTGCCCGGCGCGATCATCACCTGGACATCGACCGACACGGCCTCGATGCCCTGGAAAGCAACCGTGCGAACCCGCGCCACCATCTTGCTCTGCCCCCGGATATCGGCTCGCCTCGGCCTTGTGGTTCAGACCGCGAGCGACGTCAGGGACAAGACAACCATAGATTTCAGGCCAAGGCAAGAACATTACAGGAACATGCGATCGTGGTTGCAGCGCGCTGTGCCGGTTGCAAAAACGGAAGATGGTTAAGCAATGGAACGGCTGCTCCGCCTCCTCGACCGCGTTAACAAGGCGACTAGGCCCTTCGGCAATCTGAGGCTGTTGCTTCTAAGCGGTGATGAAGGCATCGACCGAACCTGAAAGCGATCGATCGATCGCGACCTGCGGTGGAAGCCACTCCATGACAGGATATCTGAAAGGCCAAGGCAGGGCGATCCGGCGCGAAGAGCCGCTCTCCAGAAAAATCTCGTTTACAAGGTCTATGAACCGCCCGCGGTCTCGTTCGATTCGTTTCAAAGTTTGCGAACGAATGTAATCCCGGGGAATTCGTCGCTCCTTCAGCGCTAAGACAGCCTCCGCGATGGATCGAGGATCGGGTGGAACTGTGAGCGAATAGTCGTCATCCAGATAAAGGTCTCGGCCGCCATGGTTCGGCGTCGTGACCACTGGAAGGCCCGCGAGAAGATATTCCGTGCTGGCGAACATTGGTCCTTCCAGGTGAGAGAGACAGATTCCCACGGCTGCACGATTTAGATGCGTGTTCACCTGAGCCGGTGCCAATCGGACCGGCTTGCCGGTGCCGTCAAACTCGTTGATAAAGACGTGATGCGGCGCGAGCTCCCTATGCCGATTTATTCGCGCTCTTTCCGACTCCGTCGTGGAGGACCCGCTTGAATCTCGATAGAAGACAAATGCGCAACGCTGGATGCCAAGCGACAAGTCATGGCGCTTCCACGGAGCCAGTTGCGCATTGTAGATTGCATCAAATTCTACAGGGACGTCATTGAGGGGCCTGAATATGTGTTCGGAGGTTGTTGACGTCTTGTTGTGCAGGACGGCGGCCTCGCCGGACTGATTCAACAGATCAGCCTCGGCCTGAGTGTTGGATAGGAAGATTAGCGAGTGACGGGGGTTCTTGAGTCTATGCAGAACGGCATAGGTCCGGATGGTTTTGACGCTAGCACTGTTTTCGATGGACCAGGTTGGCGAGATGAGAAACCAGGCGCGGTGGCCGCGTGGAAGGAAAGGCATATGACTTGCTAATCCGAGCGGCGTACCGGACATTCCCGAATAGGATATTAACGGATCGTCAGACAGCAAACTGGCCTGAAGAGCAGGTTGCGACTTCGCGGAAGGGTGCCCTTTTCTGAGTTTGTGGCCATGACGCAGCATGGCTCTGACAATCTCGAATTTGGTAGGAGGGCGATACCCGTGCTGTAGGGTCAACATGCGGCAATTGCGATCTTGAGTGCGGGGCAAAACTCGCTTCGACGAGAGAAACTTGGCAAAGAAACATCGCCAGTTGATCTACGGAATATCTCAGGCGATCAAATCTGGTGTACGGAGAAGCGCCTCTTGAAAGAAAACATCGTCCCAAGCGGGGCTGGTTCTCACATCGCGCTACCAACCGTATCCGTTTGCGTGGGCTGTTTCAATCAAGAGGCATTCATCGACACTGCGATCCGATCCGTAGCGGCGCAGACATACACTGCGTTCGAATGCGTGGTGGTCGATGATTTTTCGACCGACGGTTCCCGCCGAAGGATTGAAGAGTGTCTGTCCCAGCTTGGCGACAGTCGTTTCCGCTTTCTGCCCCGACTGCAAAATGGCGGGCAGTTGACAGCAATGATGACCGGGCTTGACGCGACAGCCGGGCCCCTGATCTCGTTCCTTGACGGTGACGATGCTTGGCATCCTGACTTCATAGAATGCCATGTGAGAGCGCATCTCAGCCACACCCGTATCGCGGCAATGTCGAGCTCCGATGAGGTGGTGATAGATATGGCCGGCAACCTGCTTGCGGGCGGTCATCCCGTATTCCACCTGAACGACCCGCGATCGATGCCGAAAATGAGCGGCTACCTGCATGTCGACACCGAAGCTGACCCAACATTATTATTTATTGATCGGGGTACCGTGGGTTGGTTTTGGTCAACCACATCGGGGATGATGTTTCGTCGAGCTCCGCTTGAAATCATGCGTCCATCCGATCCGCACGAGATAAGGATATGTGCCGATGGTTATATGGCTCGTGCCGCCCATATGATCGGCGGAACCGTGAGGATTGGGCGGGCTCTTGGCAGTTATCGGCTTCACGGCGGCAATGGCTGGGCGGACGGGCGCATCCTGGGTACCGGAGTTGGCCTCGGCAGGATGTCGCCTGATACTGAAATAGCGATACGGCGGGCACTGGCCAATCGTTGGTGCGAAGTGGCGCCGGGAATGGCGCATTTAATCTCCCGCCACTCAATGCGCAGGACCTTGGTCGACCTGATCGGACTGTCTGCGGCTTTTGCATTGCTGGAAAAGAACTCCGATGCGGGTTTTCTGCTGAAAGACTGGGCAACACCACAGCGAAAATTGCAGACCAGACTTATCGGTCTCCTTCCTCCGAAACTGAGGCCTCAGCGCTTCCGGGACATAGTTTGATTTGATGAGCCGCTTGCTCGGCAGTCTTACCCGATAAGAGCATCTTTCGATGCTTCTCTGGACCACCAAGGTCCTCCGTAGCAAGGCACACTACGCGGCCGAATTCCGCCGCTTTTCCTCCACCGCGTCCCAGAACAGGCTGGCGATATCCGCGCCACCGAAACGTTGCACTTCGCGCACGCCGGTTGGCGAGGTCACATTGATCTCGGTCATGTAGTCGCCGATCACGTCGATGCCGACGAGGATGAAGCCGCGTTCTTTCAAGGACGGGCCGATTCGGGCGCAGATCTCGCGTTCGCGTTCCGTCAGCTCGGTCTCTTCGGCGCGTCCGCCGACATGCATGTTGGAGCGCGAATCGTGGTCGGCCGGTACCCGGTTGATGGCGCCGACCGCTTCGCCGTCGATCAGGATGATGCGCTTGTCGCCCTTGCGCACGTCCTTGAGATAGCGCTGGACGATATAGGGCTCGCGCGACAGCTGGGCGAACATTTCGAGCAGCGAGGCGAGGTTGCGGTCATCCTCCTTGAGATGGAAGATGCCGGCGCCGCCATTTCCGTAGAGCGGCTTGACGATGATGTCGCCGAACTCCTTGCGGAAGGCGGCGACCTCCTGAGGATCCTTGGTGATCAGCGTTTCGGGCATCAGATCGGGGAATTCGGTGACGAAGATCTTTTCCGGACTGTTGCGCACCCAGGCCGGGTCGTTGACGACCAGTGTCTTGGGATGGATACGCTCCAGAATGTGCGTGGTGGTGATGTAATTCATGTCGAAGGGCGGGTCCTGGCGCAGCAGGATCACATCCATCTCCGACAGGTCGGTGCGCACTTTGTCGCCCAGCGTATAATGATTGCCCTTCTCGTCGCGGAGCTTCATCTCTTCGATGCGGGCAAACACCTTGCCGCCCAGCATCGACAGCCGGTCGGGCGTATAGTGGAACAGTTGGTGGCCGCGCCGCTGCGCCTCCAGCGACAGCGCAAACGACGTGTCGCCGGCGATCGAGACGGTGGAGACATGGTCCATCTGGACGGCGATTTTCAGGGGCATCTTCCGGTCTCCAGCAGGCTCTGTCGCCGATATACGGAACTTGGCGGCTTCTGCCAATCGCGCTTGCTTGGCCCAGACCTTTAACGGTCGAAGACCAGCCGGGAGTAACCGAGGAACGACAGCGCCATGGCGACCGGCGAGGCGACGGCAAGTGCGGCCAGCGGCGGCAGCGCCGGCAGCGCAAACAGGATGGCGCAGTAGATGAGATAGTTGACGATGCTGGTGGCGATGCCGACGCCGCCATAGCGCGCGCCCTCCTGCGCCACGCCGCGGCTCGACGGCGAAAAGGTCAGGTGCCGGTTGATCTGCCAGGTGACGCACAGCGCAAAGCCGATCGACAGGACACGGGCGACGAAGGGACCGAGCGGCGTCACCGCCAAGAGCAGCCAGAGCGCCGCGGCATCGGCCACGAAACCAACGCCGCCGGCCAGGACGAAGCGGACGAGCCGGCTCACGGCCTCAGGCGGCCCGGGGCGTCTTGCCCGGTTCGGCCTTCGGGATTTCACCAGTGCGTTCGCGCCGTTCGACCCGGCCTGACGGCACCGAGAGATAAAAAATGCGCTTCTGCTCGGCGCGTCCGCGCGATACCGAATCGAGGATCAATCCGGTCACCATCGCAAGCATCGAGAGCAGCAGCAGGCCGACCGACAGCACCCAGGTCGGCATGCGCGGCACGAGGCCGGTCTGGGCGAATTCGATCAGCACCGGCGTCATCAGGGCAAGGCTCGATGCCAGGAAGAAAATCGCGAAGGCGCCGAAGAAGCGCAGCGGCTGCGTCTCCTTCATCAGCATGGCGAACATCCACAGGATCCTGGCGCCGTCGCGATAGGTCGACAGCTTCGACGACGATCCCTCAGGCCGGCGGCCATAATCGAGCGCGATCTCGCTCACCGGCAGTTTGAGCTGCGAGGCATGCACCGACATTTCGGTCTCGATCTCGAAGCCGCCGGAAACCGCGGGAAAGCTCTTGACGAAACGCCTCGAGAAGACGCGGTAGCCGGAGAAGATGTCGGTGAAGTCGGCGCCGAACAGCCGCTTGTAGAGGCTGTTGAAGATGCGGTTGCCGAAGGCATGGCCGGAACGGCCGGCATCGTCGGTGACGCCGCGCCTGGTGCCAACCACCATGTCGCAGCGCTCGGTCTGCAGGATGTTGATCAGCAGCGAGGCATCTTCCGGCGCATAGGTGCCGTCGCCATCGGCCATCAGATAGATGTCCGCATCGATGTCGGCGAACATGCGCCGCACGACATTGCCCTTGCCCTGGCGCGGCTCGCGGACGACGATGGCGCCCGCTGCGCGCGCCTTGAGCGCGGTCAAATCCCTGGAATTGTTGTCATAGACATAGATCTCGGCCGATGGCAGCGTCTCGCGAAAGCGCCGCACCACCTCGGCGATGGTCAGTTCCTCATTGTAGCAAGGCAGGAGCACGGCAATGGCCGGCTCATGGCGGACTTCGTGCGGCATTTCCGTCTCCCGACACCCGGCGGAGCCTCCGGCCGCGCTCATATGCGGCCTCGCTCAGGCGACTTTACTATTTATTGAAGCTGTTAAGGCTAGGTTTAAGGCCGCAGTCTTTCCGACGAAGGTCATGATGATGAACGCAGCCAAGGCGGGTGCTTCCTCCTGGAAGTCCGATATGACGCTGGCGCTGCTTGCCATGCTGGTGGTGCTGGCCGTCAATGCCGCCACGGGCTTTCGCGAATTGAGCAATGCCGGCGGCGACAATGACAGCCTGCTGCGGCTGGTCGAGGTTCGCGACATGCTGGCCGGCCAGGGCTGGTTCGACCTGCATCAGTACAGGATGGGGCCGGAAGGCGGTTTCGTCATGCACTGGTCGCGGCTGGTCGACGCACCGCTCGCCGCCATCATCCTCGCCGCCTCGGCGCTGACCGGCAGCATGGCCATGGCCGAAGTGGTCGCACAGGTGCTGTGGCCGTCGCTGCTGTTTTGCCTGGCGGTGTTTTTTACAGCCCGTGCGGCACGCAGCTTCGCCGGCGTCGGCGCCGTGCTGCCCGCTATCGTCATCGGCGCGGCGGCGCTGCATTTCATCGGCATTTTCTTGCCGGGTGCGCTCGATCATCACAATGTCCAGCTGACGCTGACCATGGCCAGCCTCAGCCTGCTGCTCGAGGCGCCGGCGCGTCGCTGGGCGGCGCTGATTTCCGGGCTGTGTGCGGCCCTGACGCTGGCCGTCGGCATGGAAACCGCGCCCTATGTCGCCACCATCGGCGCCTGCATCGCTTTGCTGTTCGTCGTCGATCCCGGCGGCGAACGCCGGATCGCCAGGGATTTCGGTCTCGGCTTTGCCGGGGTTTCAGCCCTCGTCTTCGTCACCACCATCCCGCCATCGGCCATGGGCCAGCCGCAGTGCGATGCCTTCTCGGCTGTGCAGTTCGTGGTGGCGGCAGTCGCCGGACTGGGGCTTGCCGCCGTGACGTCGCTCACGGTGTCCAATGGCACGGCCAGCCGCCGCCTGATCTCGCTTAGCCTGCTCGCGCTTGGGCTGGGCGCCGTCATCGTGGCGCTGTTTCCGCAATGCCTTGCGGCTCCCTACGCAAACCTCGATCCGCGCCTCAAGGAATTGTGGCTCGATCACATCGACGAGGCGCAGTCGCTGTTCAGTATTGCCGTCAATGAGCCGGCGTCGCTGGCGGCGCGCTATGTCACGCCGCTGGTGGCGATCGCGCTGATGGCGCTTCGCCTGCGCGGACCATGGCGCCGCCAGGACAGCCTCGTCGGCGCCTTGCTGGTCGGCGCCTTCATCGTCAGCGCCTGGCAGGTCCGCGGCTCGACATTCTCGATCGCCTTTGCCGTCATCCCGCTGTCGGCCTGGATCGCAAGCTGGCGCGAACGGGCGAGGATCAGCCCTGCGCGCAGCGTATCGCTGCGCATGGCGGCGGTCTGGCTGGTGTCGGCGAATGCCGTCTGGGCCGGCGCTGCCGCCGCGACGTCGAGCGTATTCGAGGCCAGCAAGGTCTCGGTCGAGGCACAGGACACCGACAGCGATCCGTCCTGCGAGCGCAAGGCCTCCTTCGCGGCGTTGGCCCGGCTGCCGGACACCACGGTGCTTGCCATTTCCAATCTCGGCTCGCCCATCCTTGCCTATTCCGGGCACCGCGTCTTTGCCGGCCCCTATCATCGCAACATCGCCGGCGACCTGCTTGCGCTCGATGCCTTCCTCGGATCGGCGGACCAGGCGAGGATGATCGCGGCGGCTCACCACGTCGGCCTGATGGCGCTCTGCCGCGGCAGCGCCGAAAGCAAGATGCTTGCCGCCAAGGCGCCGCAAGGCTTCCTGGCCAGGCTGATGCAGGGAAGCGTCCCCGATTGGCTCGAACCGGTGGCCGAAACGCGCGGAACCCCGGTCGAACTCTACCGCGTCCGCTAAAGCATCATTCGCCAGCGAAAAATCGATTTCGCGATACGCTTCCTAAACGCTTTGCTGCCAGTCTCAGCCTAAATTTCGGGCGTCACAAACAGGGATACCGATGCAAACGACGTTTGGCACCGGGCAGGCAAGCAGGGAAAACTCGGATCTGGCGTTCACCGATGCGCTGACCGGGCTTGGCAACCATCGCCGCTTCTTCGACAAGGTCGATCGCCTGATCAGCGACCGTGCAGACGATCCCGCGCCGTTCACGGTCGGCATTCTCGACCTCGACGGCTTCAAGCCGATCAACGATCTGTTCGGCCACAAGGCCGGCGACGACATATTGATCCAGGTGGCAATGCGGCTGCGCGCTTCGATGGACAGCCACTCCACCGTTTGCCGCATCGGCGCCGACGAATTCGCCTTCCTGTATCCGATGGTGTTCTCGGAGGAAGCGGCGGCCGAGAAGTCGCGCATGATGATCGAAATCCTGTCGGCGCCCTACGATGTCGGCGAACGCACCGCCAGGCTTTCGGCCTCGGTCGGCTGCTCGCTCTTTTATTCCGGCGACGAAACCACGGAAATCCTCGTCAACAAGGCCGAAACGGCGCTCTACCACGCCAAGCGTTCGGGCCGTGGCCGGGTCGTCGTCTACACCCGCGAAATGGAAGAGGCGGCCAAGCGCGTCACCCGCATCGAACAGGCGCTGCGCCGTGCCGTCTCGGCCGGTGAGGTCGAACCGCATTTCCAGCCCATCGTCGATTTGACCACCCGCCGCACCATCGGCTTCGAGACGCTGGCGCGCTGGACCGATCGCGACCTCGGCGTGGTGCCGCCGACCGTGTTCATCCCGATCGCCGAAGAGCGCGGCATCATCGGCCCGCTGTCGCAGCTGGTGCTGCGCAAGGCGACCGAAGCGGCGCGCAGCTGGCCGAAGGACCTGTTCCTGTCCTTCAACCTGTCGCCCTCGCAACTCGTCGACCAGAACACCGGCCTGCACATATTGTCGATCCTCGACCGCACCGGCTTCGATCCGCGACGGCTGGAGATCGAGATCACCGAAACCGGCCTGATGAACGATCCGGCCTCGGCCGAGAAGATCGTCGAGGACCTGCGTCGCGTCGGCATCCGAGTCTCGCTCGACGATTTCGGCACCGGCCAGTCCTCGCTCGGCCGCTTGCGCGAATTCCATTTCGACAAGCTCAAGATCGACCGCGCCTTCGTCTCCTCGATCCTCGACGACCGCCCGTCGGAACACATCATCCGCGCCATTCTGGCCATGTGCGAAGGGCTCGGCATGGATGTCGTCGCCGAAGGCATCGAGGAGGAGGCGCAGGCCGACCGCCTCGTCCAGTTCGGCTGCGCCGGCGGCCAGGGCTATCTCTTCGGCAAACCGGTCGACGCCGACGCCACGCTCGGCTACCTCCGCGATTCCTATCGCGGCGCCCTCTACGCCAAGGCAGTCTGACCGGCGGTCTTGCCTGCGTCGAGCAAGTCAGCGGTGCGAGCCAAGATCGACTGTGGCCGCCATCTTGCGTCCTTTTGTCTGACATAAGCCAAACAAATCGCCGTTTTCGCCCTTGCTCCCCGGACTTGGCTGGATAGGATGCGCGCCGACCGGATCGGGAGAGAAAAATATGATGCCATCGGCCGATTTTGCCGACCTCAGGGGAGCCTCGGTGCTGATCACCGGCGGCGGTTCCGGAATTGGTGCGGCACTGACCGAGGGCTTCGTTCGCCAGGGCGCCCATGTCGCCTTCATCGACATCGCCGATGGCCCAAGCACGATGCTTGCCGACCGCGTCGAAAAAGAACTTGGCCGGCGACCGCTCTACCTCAAGACCGATTTGCGTGACGTCGAGGCGTTGCGCGCTTCGGCCGCCAAAGCGGCTGAGGCGCATGGCGACGTCACCGTGCTGGTCAACAATGCCGCCTGGGACGAACGCCACGACGTCGCCGACGTTACCGTCGAGTTCTGGGACAATAATCTCGCCGTCAATCTGCGCCCGCATTTCTTCACCGCACAGGCGGTCGCGCCGGGCATGAAGCGGGCCGGCGGCGGTTCGATCATCAACTTCACCTCAACCTCCTATCTCATCAACCACCCCGATATGCCGGCCTACACCGCCGCCAAGGCCGGCATACTCGGCCTCACCAAAGGTCTCGCGGGCAAGCTTGGGGTCGACGGCATCCGCGTCAATGCGATTGCGCCGGGCTGGGTGATCACCGAGCGGCAGCGGGAACTCTGGGTCACCGAGCAGGGGCTCGCCGCCCATGTCGCCAAGCAATGCATCAAGCAGGTCATGCAGCCCGACGACATCGTCGGCACGGTGCTGTTCCTGGCCTCCGACGCCTCGCGTATGCTGACGGCGCAGATGTTGATCGTGGACGGGGGTTTCCTGTGAGCCCGGTGAATCAAAATCCGGCAACAGGCACGCCGGCAGTCGCCGCCGTCGACTGGGGCACGACCCGCATGCGGGTCTGGCTGGTCGACGAGGCGGGCGGGGTGCTTGCCGAGCGTCGCGGCGATGATGGGTTGATCACCGCGCAGCAAAAAGGCTTTTCGACCATCCTCGAGGGCCATCTGGCGGCGCTCAGCGCACCTGACACACTGCCAGTCATCATCTGCGGCATGGCCGGCTCGCGCCAGGGTTGGCTGGAAGCGCCTTACGTCATCGTGCCGGCGCCGCTCAGTGCCATCCTCGCGGGGGCCGCCCGCATTCCCGGCCAGAGCCGCGACATCCGCATCGTGCCTGGCCTGGCGCAGCGCCTGGAAGATGCGCCGGACGTAATGCGCGGCGAGGAAACCCAGCTTGCCGGCGCCGGTTTGCCGGCAAAAGGTCGCCATCTCGTCTGCATGCCCGGCACCCATTCGAAATGGGTTCTGGTCGAAGACGGCGCGGTCGACGGCTTCTGCACCTGGCCGACCGGCGAGCTGTTTTCGGTGCTGGCCACTCACTCTATCCTGCGCCATTCGCTGGGCGAGAGCCCGAAGCCGGTCACTCCGGACAATCCGTTCTTCCAGGAATGGTGCCGCAAGGCTTTGGCGGAGGGCGGCGATGTCACCTCGCGGCTGTTCTCGATCCGCGCCGCCGGCCTGCTGCAGAACCTCAAGGCCGACGATGCCGCCGCTTGCCTGTCCGGCCTGCTGATCGGCGGCGAGATCGCCTCGGCGGGCCGCCGCTATGGCGAAAGCACCACCGCAATCGTGCTGGTTGCGTCCGGCTCGCTAGCAGCCCTCTACCGCCAGGCGCTAGACCTTGCAGGGCTTGCCGTCAGGACGGTCGACGCCGACGAGGCGGTGCGTGCCGGCCTTATCGAGGCAGCGCGGGAAAATGGCATGATCGCCAAATGACTCACCAGAGTGGAGTGACAGCGTGACCCAGACCGCCCCCTTCCCGAAGCTCAAGCGTGGTCTTGTCGCCATTCTGCGCGGCCTCAAACCCAGCGAGGCGGTTGCCATCGGCCAGGCGCTGTTTGACGCCGGCATCGAAGCCATCGAGGTGCCGCTCAATTCGCCGGAGCCGTTTTCATCGATCGCCAGCATTGTCACCGCTTTGCCCAAGACAACGCTGGTCGGCGCCGGCACGGTGCTGACTTCAGCCGATGTCGACACCTTGGCCAAGGCCGGCGGGCGGCTGCTGGTCAGCCCCAACATCGATGCCGACGTCATGGCCCGCGCCATGCACCATGGCATGGTGACGATGCCAGGCGTGTTCACCCCCACCGAAGCTTTTCAGGCGATTAGGCTTGGGGCTTCGGCGCTCAAATTCTTCCCGGCAAGCGTGCTCGGGCCCAGCGGCATTTCGGCGATGCGGGCCGTGCTGCCGGCCGATACCGTGGTCGGCGCCGTCGGCGGCGTTTCCGAGAAAGACTTTGCCGGCTACAAAGCCGCTGGGGTGACCGCTTTCGGTCTTGGCTCCAGCCTGTTCAAACCCGGCATGAGCGTCGACGAGGTGGCCTCGCGCGCCCGGGCGGCGGTGACGGCCTGGGATGCGGCCTTCGGCGGAGCGGCATGATGGAAAACGTTTCGGTTTTCTCGGACCATGTCTGCGAGCTCGGCGAGGGGCCGAGCTACGATCCCGCCACCGATACGCTGTTCTGGTTCGACATTGTCAACGGCCTGCTGCTGGAGCAGGGTGTCACGTCCGGCGCGCGGAAAGTCCATGAACTCGGCCAGATGGCCAGCGCCATCGCCATTGTCGATGACAATCGCCAGCTCATCGCCACCGAGACTGGCCTGCATGTCCGCGACGTCTCGACCGGCAAGCTGACGCTGCATACGCCCATCGAGGCCGACAATGCGCTGACCCGCTCCAACGATTCGCGCGTCCATCCGTGCGGCGCCTTCTGGGTCGGCACGATGGGCAAGGGTGAGGAGAAGGGCGCCGGCGCCATCTACTGGTTCTTCAAGGGCGAATTGCGCACGCTTTACACCGGCATCACAGTATCGAATTCGATCTGTTTTTCCGAAGACGGCTCGATTGCCTATTACACCGACACCTCGACCGGCCTGTTGATGCGCGTCGCCTGCGATCCGGCAACGGGTCTGCCGATCGGCGAGTCCAAAGTGTTCGTCGACCATCGCTCGTCCAGGGGCTTTGTCGACGGCTCGGTCGTTGATCGCGACGGCGTGCTGTGGAACGCCGTCTGGGGCGGCAAGGCGGTCAAGGCCTATTCGCCAGATGGCACATTGTTGCGCGAAATTGCCGTGCCGGCGGGGCAGTCCTCGTGCCCGGCCTTTGTCGGGGCCAAGGCCGGTCGGCTGGCGGTGACCTCGGCCTGGAAAGGCAAGGACGACAAGCAGCGCAAGCTCGACCCACAGGCCGGCATGACCTTCCTGCTCGACATCCCCGTCAACGGCCGCTTCGAGCCGCGCGTGGTCATCGCCTGAGCGCTGTCGCGCAGGCGTCCGGCTCGGTCGGTTTCGCGCAAGTCTGAAGCAGGGGCCATGCCATGGTGGGACAACACCACCGAAGGTCCTGATCCATGCCGCGCCCGACCCTGATCCTCGTCCATGAGCCGGAAAAGGCCTGTCTCGACCGGCTGGTCGCCGACGGCTTTCCCGCCGAGCGCGCCCTGGAAATCTCGTCCTATCTGGCGCAATCGACCGATCTCGCGCCCGAATTCGATGAAATCACCGCCGCTTGCGGGCGGCGCGGCCTCGCCTTCATGCCGGTTGCACTCGACGATGCGTCAAGCGCGCTGGCGAAGGCCGATCCCGCAACCACGCTTGTCTGGACGCTGACCGACGGCATTGCCTATTTCCGCGGTGCTGCAGCGCCCGCACTTGCCAGGCTGAATGGGCTTAGAACCATCGGAGCCGACGATGCGCTGTTCGCGCTTTGCCAGGACAAGTTCCGCTCCGGCGCCGTGCTTTGCGCGCTCGGCCTGCCGGCGCCGCAGGCAGGCCTGGCCCGCGACGGCCGCTGGCTGGCCGCCCCGCCAGCTTCGGAAGCCGGCTGGTTCGTCAAGCCGAACCGGCTCGGCTCTAAGGTAGGCATCTGGCCGGATTCACGCTGCAACGACCTGGCCCATGCGCTGGAGCTTAGCCGGCGGGTCTATGCCGCTTATCGCGACGATGTCGTCGTCCAGCCCTATGTCGGCGGTCGCAATGTCCGCGCCAGCTTCCTTGGGCTGCAAACGGATGCCGGGGCGGAAGCGCTCGGCATTGCGTTCGTCGACTCCGGCGGCGATTTCCAGACCATGGCGGACTCGATGGCGCTTTACGGCGACACCGGCGAGGCCGCCAAGGCGGCTGGACTATACAGCGAGCCGGTGCTGGAGGCGGTTGCCGACACCCAGCCGGCAGCCGCGGCAACCATCCGCCGCATCGCCGAGCGGCTGGTCAGCGGACTTGGCCTGCGCGACGTGTTTTCCATCGATTTCAGGGTCGAGGCCACCGATCATGTCCACCTCATCGAGTTCGAGGTCTGTCCCGGCCTGCCCTGCTTCGATTTCCGCGCCTATTGCCTGATGCAATGGGGCATGACGCTGGCCGATGCGGTTGCCGAGACGGCGGCGAACCGACTGAACCGACAGGCGATCTGAACGGTCGAGGGACCAGCGCGACCTACCGCGCCTTGACGGCTTTTGCTCCACCTTTAGTGTCGCGGGACAGTCCTCAGGCAAGGCCGCGCGATGAGCACACCAGCAAGCTCCCTCCACCATCACATCAGGCGCATGGCCGGGCGCGATCCGCATGAGGCGCATCGCGTCGCCACGCCGCTCGAGCTGCTGTTCGATCTGACCTTCGTCACCGTCTTCAGCCTTGCCTCGTCGCAACTGGCGCATGCCTTGGCCGAGGGCCACTACGCGGCGGCGCTGATCGGCTTCGGCTTTGCCAGCTTCGCGATCTGCTGGGCGTGGATCAATTTCTCCTGGTTTTCCTCCGCCTATGACACCGACGATTGGATCTTCCGCCTCGTCACCATGGTGCAGATGATCGGCGTGCTGGTGCTGGCCATCGGCCTGCCGCGCATGTTCGCCTCGATCGAGCATGGCGAACACCTCAACAATTCGGTGATGGTGCTGGGCTACGTCATCATGCGCGTCGCCATGATCTTCCAATGGCTGCGCGCGGCGCGGCAGGACCCTGGGCGGCGGCGTGCCTGTCTCACCTATGCCATCGCCATCGCGATCGCCCAGATCGGCTGGGTGGTGCAGATCCTGGTCGATTTCTCGCTGGCGACGAGCCTGGCTTTCGGCGCGGTCCTGCTTCTCATCGAGCTTGCCGGACCGGTCATCGCCGAACGCCGGGATGGCGGCACGCCCTGGCACGCGCATCACGTCGCCGAGCGCTACAGCCTCTTCGCCATCATCGCGCTGGGCGAAGGGGTGGTCGGCACGCTGGCGACGCTGTCGGCCGTGGTCGAGGAGCAGGGCTGGAACCTCGATGCCGCCTTGATCGGCATTGCCGGAATGGGTCTCACCTTCGGCATGTGGTGGGTCTATTACATGCTGCCCTCGGGGACGGTGCTGCACCAGCACCGCAATCGCTCTTTTGTCTGGGGCTATGGCCAGATGCTGATCGTGGCGGCCATCGTCGCCACCGGCGCCGGGCTGCATGTCGCGGCCTATTTCATCGAGCACAAGGCCCATATCGGCCCGGTAGCGACCCTGCTCTCGGTCGCCATTCCGCTAGGCGTGTTCCTGGGGGCGATCTACGCGCTGTATTATTATCTCGTCCAGCGCTTCGATCCCCTCCATGTCTGGCTGCTGGCGGGAACGGCTGCGGTCGTCGCACTTGCCATCATCGCCGCCCTTGCCGGCGTCGACATGGCGGTCTGCCTCATCTTACTCACGCTAGCGCCGGCCGTCACCGTTGTCGGCTATGAGCTGTCGGGGCACCGCCATCAACTGGAGGTGCTGGCGCAGGAGGAAGCGCCGCACTGAGCAGAGCAGCTTCGCGCGTCAGATACCCTCGACCAGCACGATCTCGCCATCGGCTACTTTCTGACGGATGGCGACGGCGCGCTGGTACTCCGGCGAGTGGTAGCAATCGTGCGCCGCGCTGAGCGATTCGAACTCGATAATGACATTGCGGGCGCGGCCAGGCCCCTCGGCCTTTTCATGCTCACCGCCACGGGCAAGGAACTTCACGTCGAAACGGTCGAAAGCGAGCTTGGCGGCAGCGACATAGTCCTTGTAGCCTTCGGCGTCGCGCACATCGACGCGGGCTATCCAGTATCCCTTGGGCATTTTCTTCTCCTCGTTACGCGGCGCGCATCTCTTCCAGTATGGCTTCCGCCGCCGCGCGCCTGTCGCTTGCCGCCACGATTGGCCGGCCCACAACAAGATGGCTGGAGCCGTTGCGGATCGCCTGGCCGGGCGTCACCACGCGTTTCTGGTCGCCATGGTCGCTGCCCTTGGGCCGTATCCCCGGTGTCACCACCGCCAGGTCGGGTCCGACGATGCGGCGCACCGCTTCCGCCTCCTCGGCCGAGCAGACGACGCCGCCCATGCCGGCATGCAACGCCTGTTCGGCGCGTCTCAGCACCAGCGTGTGAGGGTCGTATTCATAGCCGGCGTCGATCACGTCCTGCTCGTCCATCGAGGTCAGCACGCTGACCGCCAGCAGGCAGAGGTCGCTGCCCCTGGCGGCCTCCACCGCGGCTCGCATCGCCTTGGGATAGGCGTGGATGGTCAGCATGGTCATGCCCATGCGCACGATGTTCTCGACACCCTTCGCCACCGTGTGGTCGATGTCGAGCAGCTTCATGTCGAGGAAGATTTTCGTGCCGCCGCTGGCCAACTCCCTGGCGAAGTCGAGCCCGCCGGCGAAGGCCAGCTGATAGCCGATCTTGTAGAAGGAGACGACGCCGTCGAGCTCCTGCACCGCCTGTTCGGCCTCTTTCACCGTCGGCACGTCGAGGCCGACGATCAGCCTTTCTCTCATGGTATGGGCCTGCATGGCTGTGGAAATCATGCCCCGGTCCGGGTCGATAGCATGCGCGAGGTTTCGATCAGCGTGCGGCATAGGTGCTCCATCGATTTGGTCAGTCTCTCATCCCTGAAATTGCCGTCGCCGTCGAAGGCACTGCCGCCATCGGATACCGAGCATTCCGGCGTCACCATCTCCAACTGGCAGCGCACCAGCACGGCGCGCAGATGGTTGATGCAGCGGATCCCGGCGAAATGTCCGTTGGAAGACGAGCACAGGCCGGCGACCTTGCCGACAAGCGGCCTCACCGGCCAGCCGCCATCGAGGCGCACCCGGCTTACCCAGTCGATCGTGTTCTTGAGCAGTGGCGGGATCGAGCCATTATATTCCGGCGTCGCGATCAGTAGCCCGTCATGGGCGGCGATCAGCCGGCCGAGCTTCACGGCGTTGTCGGGAACGCCTTTTTCCTTTTCGAGGTCCTCGTCGATGATCGGCAGCGGATAGTCGGCCAGCGAAATGCGCGTCACCTCGGCGCCTTGCATGGCCAGCTCCTTCTGCGCCACATCGGCGGTCCTGCCGCTGAAGGCGCCGCTGCGCACCGAGCCGGCGAAGACGAGGATTTTCGCGATCACAGCCATTGGCCACTCTTGTTCCCGGACAGGTACAGCCAGAGGCTGCGCAAATCAACGCACTGGCTCAAAAAACGGAAACGATCGGGGGGCAGGCGCGCGAAGGTGTGCCGAGCAGCTGGGCTATTGCTAGTGGGTGACCGCAATTCTTGCACTCAGCGCGATGAGTGCAACTCCGAGCAAGGCATCTATCGGCCTGCGGACGCTGCCATATACCGACCGAACCCTTCTTGTGGAGAACATTAGCGCGACAAGCCCAAACCACGCCATCGCGACCAGCCCGATTATGGCCAGCGACACTGCCTGGACCCAGATCGGAGCCTGCATCGGCAATACCGATATGAACAGGCTCGCGAAGAACGCGGCCGTCTTCGGATTTGTAATTCCGACAACGAATCCGCTTCGCCAAGGAGCCGTGGTCTCTGCGCCACTGACGGCCAGCGGTGGCCGCGCCTGCCAAGCCGACAAAAGGATCTTGCTGCCCAGGTAACCGAGATACACGGCACCGGCGATCCGGACGGCAAGGTGAGCCCATGCAATCTGCGTCAGTACGAGGCCCAGGCCACACATCGCGAGAGCCGCCCACACCATGATCGCTGCGGCAATGCCAAGCGCCACATGGAACCCCGCGCGACGGCTGATCAGCGCATGGGAAGTCACGGCTACAAAATCGGGTCCTGGGCTCATGGCGCCGAGCAGGAAGACCGAAGCAAGGGTCAGGAATTGCGGAAGGTAGCTCATGCGATACTCCAGTTTCAGTCTCGTCGTACCGCACGCCTGCATGCCGGAGAGGCCAGGAAAGCCGCTCGCCGATTTCGAGGGTCGTTTCCCTCACCTTCACAAAACCTACAGCGCTCTTTAATATGAGCGAAATGAAAGATATTTCGGCAGCCATGAACAAAGCTAATATCAACATCACGATGGTGCGCGTCCTGACATCGCTCAGCGAGACGCGCAGCTTCACCAAAACCGCCGAGCGGCTCTGTCTTTCTCAATCGGCCATAAGCCATGCAATGAAGGCGCTGGAGGAGATCGTTGGCGCGCCCCTCGTCATACGTGATCGGCGCGGTGTCGCTTTCACCGCAACCGGCGAGGCGGCTTTGGACGCGGCGCGCGCCGCTTTGCATGCTTTAGGCCGTCTTGTCGGCCTACGGGAACACTCCATCAAAGGCAGAGTACGGCTCGCGCTGGTCAGCAGCGCCTCGGTAAAGATTGCTCCATATGCGTTGAACATTACTTCCGTCCGGCACCCGGAGCTTGCTGTCGAACTGCTCTTGGGCACGGATACCGAGGTGGCGGAGTGGGTCGATCGCGGTGCCGCCGATATTGGACTGTCCTACATCGCCGGCAATTGCCAAGCCGAGGAACTTGTCGACGACGAACTCTTTGTGGCGTCATCGCAAAAGAACTCAGTCCAAGGCGGGTCATTTCCAATCCGCGCTCTCGACGGCCAGCCATTCATTATGTCGAGCGGCGGCTGCGGACCAATGCTTGCCGAATTGTTCCAGGATTTTGGCGTTGCGCCAGTTGTCATCCTGTCGGCGAGCGATATGGCGGCGCTGCTTGCTCTGGTTGGGGCCGGGCGCGGTTTGTCGATTGCGCCAGGCCTGGCGTTTCCGGCCGATTGGCAGCGAACCGTCGCGAGGCGTCCTCTTGAGCCGCGTGCGCGTCGGCCTCTGCTGCTTCTGTTCTCCAGCAGCGCCGAAGCAACGGCCGTGCGGGCCATGTGCGCGGCGATCAGAGAGGTCGCCACGAGTTTGCGAGGCGGATAACAGTCAAGGATGTGGATCGACCCTCAATCGAGCTTCCTTCGGGAGACGTCGATCCTTTACAAGGCGCCAGAGACTTCTCCCGCCCCCAATACCAGCTAATGCGCTTCGCGCCGGTAGATCCACAGCTGCGTCGGCGGGATGTTGCGGAAGATGAAGTCGAAATGCTTGACCGTGTAATTGCCGCGGCCGGGCGGGATCGGCGACAACGGCCCATAGGTCAGCTGCACGATCGGCCGTCCAACCGGGATGCGGTCTAACAGGCTTTCAATATAGGCGATCCGCTGTGCGACCGGAAAATTGAGCAGCGGCACGCCGGAGACGACGGAATCGAAAATCATCCCGCTCTTCTCCCCAAGCGTGGCGTTGAGATTGAAGGCATCACCCTCGATGACGTTGACGCCGGGATAGAGCTGGCGCAGATGGCGCACGAAATCGGTGGAATATTCGACCGCGTAGAGGTTTTCGGGCTTAACGCCCTGGGCGAGGATTGCACGCGTGATGACGCCTGTGCCGGGGCCGACTTCAAGCACCGGCAGGCCAGACTTCGGATTGACGATGGAAGCCATCTTGCGGGCGGTGACGGAGCTTGTCGGCACGATCGAACCGACCGACTTCGGCTTGTCGATCCAGCCTTTGAAGAATTTGAGTTCGTCGTCGAACTTTTCCGCCAGCGCCTTCCGCAATCCCGGACCACGTGCCATGCAAGTTCTCCTCAACACTCCCCGAACGCTACTTAGCAGCTAACAGGTCCAAGGCAAGGCGCGATCTGGCATAAGATGTTGATGACGTTCGGGAAGCGTGGCGGCCTTGGTTTGGGTTCAGTGCTCGCCGAAGGATTCGAAAAAGTCCTTCATGCGGGCGAAAAAGCCGCTCGACTGGGGCGAATTGTCCTTCGACGACAGCTGCTCGAACTCTTCCAGCAGCTCGCGCTGGCGGCGCGACAGGTTTTGCGGCGTTTCGACCGCGGTCTGGATATAGAGGTCGCCGACATTGGGCTGACGCAGCACCGGCATGCCCTTGCCCTTGAGGCGGAACTGGCGGCCGTTCTGCGTGCCTTCGGTCACTTTCACCTTGGTCTGACTGCCGTCCAGCGTCGTCACCTCGAACGAGCCGCCAAGGGCGGCCGTCGTCATCGATATCGGCACCTTGCAGTAGAGATCGGCGCCGTCGCGCTGGAAGAATTCATGCGGCTTCACGGCCAGGAAAATATAGAGGTCGCCCGATGGGCCGCCGCGCAGGCCCGCCTCGCCCTCATTGGCAAGCCGGATGCGGGTGCCGTCCTCGATGCCGGCCGGGATATTGACCGACAGCGAGCGTTCCTCGGTGACGCGGCCCTGGCCGGCGCATTTCGGGCACGGGTCCTTGATCGTCTGGCCGCGGCCTTGGCATTGCGGGCAGGTACGCTCGATCGAGAAGAAGCCTTGCGTCGCTCGTACCTTGCCGTGGCCATGGCACATCGAGCAGGTCACCGGCTGGGTGCCGGGCTTGGCGCCTGTCCCGGAGCATTCCGTGCATGAGATCGAGGCCGGCACGCGGATTTGCGCGGTCTTGCCGGCAAACGCTTCTTCCAGCGTGATTTCCATATTGTAGCGCAAATCGGCGCCGCGTTCGCGGCCGCCCGACGAGCGGCGCTGGCGCCCGCCCATCATGTCGCCGAAAATATCTTCGAAAATGTCGGCGAAGCCGCCGGCGCCAAAACCTTGCGCGCCGCCATTCATGCCGCCCTGCTCGAAGGCGGCGTGACCGAAACGGTCATAGGCCGCGCGCTTCTGCGGGTCCTTCAGCGTTTCGTAGGCTTCGTTGATTTCCTTGAACTTGTGCTCGCAGGAGTGATCGCCGGGATTGCGGTCGGGATGGAACTGCATGGCCAGCTTGCGGAAAGCGCTCTTGAGCTCCTTCTCGTCGGCGCCCTTTTGCACGCCCAGCGTCTCGTAGAAATCAGCTTTCATCTTTTCCCGCAGTCCGGATGCTCAACGTCTTGATGCATGTTGCGTCGTTTGCCGGCACGTTGTCTCGATTTAGGAGCGGTGATGCCCGGATGCTAGGGCCGGCGCGCTTGTGCCTGTGTTTTTCAGTGACTTTTTCGGCGAGGCCCGCACTTTTTCAGCGAGGGTTGCAAAAAAGCCCGGCTTTGCGCCGGGCTTTCCGCTTTATTTGCCGTCAACCGGTCAGGCCGACTTCTTCTTCTCGTCGTTTTCGTCGATTTCCTCGAAATCGGCGTCGACCACGTCGCTATCCTTGGCCGCGTCCGCCTTGGCGTCGGCTTCCGCCGCTTCCTTCTGCGAAGCTTCGTACATGGCCTGGCCGAGCTTCATGGATGCTTCGGCAAGCGTCTGCGACTTGGCCTCGATGTCGGCGGCATCGTCGCCTTCGGCAGCAGCCTTCAGCGCCGTGATAGCCTCCGATATCGCCGTGCGCTCGGTTTCCGAAACCTTGTCGCCATATTCCTTCAGCGACTTCTCGGAGGAGTGCACCAGCGCCTCGGCCTGGTTGCGGGCCTCGACCAAAGCACGCCGCTGCTTGTCGGTCTCGGCATTGGCTTCGGCGTCCTTGACCATCTTCTCGATGTCGGCGTCCGAAAGGCCACCAGAGGCCTGGATGCGGATCTGGTGCTCCTTGCCGGTGCCCTTGTCCTTGGCCGAAACGTTGACGATGCCGTTGGCGTCGATGTCGAAAGTGACCTCGATCTGCGGCACGCCGCGCGGCGCCGGCGGAATGCCGACCAGGTCGAACTGGCCGAGCGCCTTGTTGTCGGCAGCCATTTCACGCTCGCCCTGGAAGACGCGGATGGTCACGGCCGACTGACTGTCTTCAGCGGTCGAGAACACCTGGCTCTTCTTGGTCGGGATGGTCGTGTTGCGTTCGATCAGGCGGGTGAACACGCCACCCAGCGTCTCGATGCCGAGCGACAGCGGCGTCACGTCGAGCAGCAGCACGTCCTTCACGTCGCCCTGCAGCACGCCGGCCTGGATGGCGGCGCCCAAAGCGACGACTTCATCCGGGTTGACGCCCTTGTGCGGCTCCTTGCCGAAGAACTGCTTTACGATCTCCTGGATCTTGGGCATGCGGGTCATGCCGCCGACCAGGACCACTTCGTCGATCTCGCCAGCCTTCAGCCCGGCATCCTTGAGCGCCGCCTTGCAGGGCTCGATGGTGCGCTGGACGAGATCGTCGACCAGCTGCTCGAACTTGGCGCGGGTCAGCTTCAGCGTCAGGTGCTTGGGGCCGGTCGCGTCGGCGGTGATGAAGGGCAGGTTGATTTCGGTCTGCGTCGTCGACGACAGCTCGATTTTGGCCTTTTCAGCCGCCTCCTTGAGGCGCTGCAGCGCAAGCTTGTCGTTCTTCAGGTCGATGCCCTGTTCCTTCTTGAACTCGGCCGCCAAATATTCGACGAGACGCATGTCGAAATCCTCGCCGCCGAGGAAGGTGTCACCATTGGTCGACTTCACTTCGAACACGCCGTCGCCGATTTCGAGCACCGAAATGTCGAACGTGCCGCCGCCAAGGTCATAGACGGCAATGGTCTTGCCATCCTTCTTGTCGAGGCCGTAGGCAAGTGCCGCAGCCGTCGGCTCGTTGATGATGCGCAGCACCTCAAGGCCGGCGATCTTGCCGGCGTCCTTGGTGGCCTGGCGCTGGGCGTCGTTGAAATAGGCCGGAACGGTGATGACCGCCTTCTCGACCTTCTCGCCGAGATAGGCCTCCGCCGTTTCCTTCATCTTCTGCAGGATCATGGCCGAGATCTGGCTGGGCGACTGCTTCTTGCCGCCGGCCTCGACCCAGGCATCGCCATTGTCGCCCTTGACGATCTTGTAGGGGACAAGTTTCTTGTCCTTCTCCGTCACCGGGTCGTCATAGCGGCGGCCGATCAGGCGCTTGACCGCGAAGATGGTGTTTTCAGGATTGGTGACCGCCTGGCGCTTGGCCGGCTGGCCGACGAGACGTTCGCCGTCGCCCGAGATGGCGACGATGGAAGGCGTCGTGCGCGCGCCTTCCGCATTTTCAATGACCTTGGGCTCCTTGCCATCCATGATGGCGATGCAGGAGTTGGTGGTGCCGAGATCGATACCGATTACTTTTGCCATTTTTCTAGTCTCTCCGCTAAGCAGGCTCTCAGGACCCGTAAGGCGTTCCGACGAAAGCCCCTGTTCACAAGAAATTCCGCTCCGGCAACCGGCATTCCGGCACTGGGCGGCTTGGCGCGTATATAAGAACAGGCGGCATCGGGCGCAAGCATTCTGCGCATGGCATCCACCGCGCCGCGCTTGGCGCCTTTGAACAGCCGCCCGGCGGCCCGGATGTGCTCAAACCGCGCTCAAAACCCCAGGATCTGCGCGATCCCCCGGCGAAGCGCCCAGTCAGGGCTTCGAAACCACAAGAAAACGTCACCTATGCGTGAGAGAGGCGGCTCCTGGCTGAGGAAGGCGCCTGCCCACAGCAGACACAGGCAAAAGCGTCACGCGGCCTGCGACAGCGATTTATGCGCCTCGGCCAGGATTTCGAACGAGCGCACGCGTGCCGCATGGTCGAAGATCTGCGCGGTCACCATCAGCTCGTCTGCGCCGGTGCGGCGCACGAACGCGTCTATGCCTTGCCGGACGGTTTCGGGAGAGCCGACGACGGCGCAGGACAGCGCCTGCGAAATCATGGTTTTTGCCATCGGCTCGAGCGTCTGGTCATAGCCCTCGACCGGCGGCGGCAGGCGGCCGGCCCGCCCCGTGCGCAGATTGACGAAGGCCTGCTGCAACGAGGTGAACAGCAGTTTGGCCTCTCCATCGGTCGGTGCGGCGAAAACGTTGAGGCCGAGCATGACATAGGGCTTGTCCAGCTGTTCCGAAGGCTGGAAGCGCGAACGGTAGATCTCCAGCGCATGGTCGAGTTCGGCCGGCGCGAAATGCGAGGCAAACGCATAGGGCAGGCCGAGCATGGCGGCGAGCTGCGCGCCATAGAGGCTGGAACCGAGGATCCAGACCGGCACCTTCTGGCCTTCGCCGGGCACGGCGTGGATACGCTGGCCTTCCGCGGCCGGCTGGAAATAGCCCATCAGCTCGACGACGTCCTGGGGGAAATTGTCTGACGCCTCGAGATTGCGGCGCAGCGCGCGCGCTGTTCCCATATCGGTGCCGGGCGCGCGGCCGAGGCCGAGGTCGATGCGGCCGGGGTGCAGTGCCGCCAGCGTGCCGAACTGCTCGGCAATCACCAGCGGCGCATGGTTGGGCAGCATGATGCCACCGGCGCCGACGCGGATGGTCTTGGTGCCGCCGGCGACATGGGCGATGACCACGGCGGTCGCCGCGCTGGCGATGCCCGGCATGTTGTGGTGCTCGGCCAGCCAGTAGCGCCTGTAGCCGAGCCGCTCGGCATGGCGGGCCAGGTCGAGCGAATTTGCCAGCGATTGCGAGGCGTCGCTGCCTTCGACGATCGGCGACAGGTCGAGAACGGAAAGTGCGGTCATGGGCCTCAAGCCTTTACGATGTTCAACTGCCTGACCCTGGTTTCGAAGGCGCGGTCGGGAATGACGATGTCGAGCTGGCGCCAAGCAACGGGTCCAGATTCTCGAACGGGATCGCCTGCGGATGCTGGCGATGCAGCGCGCTCAGCTTGTAGAGCGACGCATCGATCGGACCGCGATAGCCAATGCGGTCGAAATAGGAATCGAGGTCGAAGGAGGCATCGTTCATCGCAGGGTCCGGCTTGACCGGCTCGATATAGGCACTCCGCCTGAAGACAACAAATGCGAGATGATGGACGGGCGCGGCAAGCTTATGCCGCGGCCTTGCCGTTCTCTTCGGCCGCTTCCTCCTCCACCACGGCCGTCTGCTGTGCGGCGAGAAAATTGCCGACATGGCTGAGGCCATCGAAATGATCGCAGAACACTTTGACGACGACCAGCAGCGGCACCGCCATCAGCGCGCCGACAAAGCCCCAAAGCCAGGACCAGAAGGCGATGGCGATGAAGATCGCCACGGCGTTGATCTCGAGGCGTCGGCCGACAACCATCGGCGTAACGAACTGGCCTTCGACGATGTCGCACAAAAGCACGAAGCCCGGCGCCAAGAGGGCGTAGGTAATCGAGTCGAAGCTGATCATCGCAATGACGCTGACCAGCACGATGGTAATCAGCGCGCCGACATAGGGCAGGAAGTTGAGCAGCGCCGCCATCGTTCCCCAGACCAGCGGGTTGGGCATGCCGAGCGCCCACAGGCCAAGGCCGATAACCGCGCCGAGACCGGCATTGATGACGGTGACGGTGAGCAGATAATGCGAGATTTCGCGCTCGACGTCATAGACGACGCGCAAGGCCCGCTTCTTCTCGCTGAGGCTGGCGAAGGACTGGATGATCTTCTCATAGAACATCGTGCCCGACGCCAGCAGGAACAGCGACAGCACAAAGATGATGGTCAGGCTTGTCCCCGCCGACAGGACGTTGCTGGCGGCGGCCGACAGGACGCCGGACTGTGCCATCGCCACCTTCTGGATGCCCGGCTCCTGCGAGGTCTCCGTCATCTGTTCGATCTGATGCGAGATCTGCATGATCCTCTCGAGCGGACGCCGCAATTGCGCCAGCCGCTCGGTGAGTTGTTGGCCGATCGACGAGGTGTTGTTGAGAAGATCGATGACCGGGCCGCTGAGCAGATACCCGGCAACGCCGAAGAGGCAGATCGACAGCACGACCAACATTGTCGCCGAAATCACTTCCGGAATGCCGCGCTTGCGCAGGAAGCGCACGATCGGTGTCAGCGTCAGCGTCAGCAGGAAGGCGAGAATGACCGGCATGAAGAAAGCACGCGCAAAATACAGCGCGTAGATGGCCATGAACAGGAAGATCCCGATGAGCAGCGAACGCATCAGATGCGTGTCGGCACGCGCCACAACTCTCGCCTCTTCGGTCTCGGCAAGGCCAGCACCCAAAGCGGCGGGTTCGGCTTTCATGATTTTCCCTCAGCGGCGCACCGCAATTGGTGCATTCCCCTGACGGAAACGCCTCTGCAAGCCCAAGGTTCCGTTAGCCGGCAAGGCCCTCAATCCGGGCCGCCCGTCGCTCAGGCGGCTGGCGCTGCGACGGCGACGCCGGGCTTGGCGGTCTCCTTGCGCACGATCGGCGCCACCTTGGTGCCGTAGAGTTCGATCGCCTTCATGATCTTGGCGTGCGGCATGGCGCCGATCGCCATCTGCAGCAGAAAGCGGTCATTGTTGAAGATCTTGTGCTGGGCGACGATCTTTTCCGCCACCTGCTCCGGATTACCGACAAACAGCGCGCCGTTCGGACCACGCGACTGATCGAAATGCGCCCGCGAGGTCGGGCCCCAGCCGCGCTCGCGGCCGATGCGGTTCATCACTTCGGCCTGCGGGCCGTAGAAATCGTCGGCCGCCTGTTCAGTGGTCCCGGCGATGAAGCCGTGCACATTGATGCTGGTGGCAAGGCCCGAGGGGTCGGTACCGGCCCGCCTGGCGGCATCGCGATAAATGTCGAACAGCGGTGCAAACCGCGCCGGCTCACCGCCGATGATGGCCAGCGCCAGCGGCAGGCCGAGCACGCCCGCGCGCGCCGCAGATTGCGGCGTTCCACCTATTGCGATCCAGATCGGCAATTTGTCCTGCAGCGGCCGCGGATAGACGCCGCGGTCGTTGATCGGCGCGCGCAGATTGCCGGACCAGGTAACTTTGACGCTGTCGCGTATGGCCAGCAGCAAATCGAGCTTTTCGGCGAACAGCTCGTCATAATCCTCGAGATTGTAGCCGAACAGCGGGAAGGATTCGATGAACGAGCCGCGCCCGGCCATGATCTCGGCCCGGCCGCCCGACAAAAGGTCGAGCGTTGCGAACTGCTGGAAGACGCGAACCGGATCGTCGGAGGACAGCACGGTGACCGCGCTGGTCAGCTTGATGCGCTTGGTGCGTTCGGCGGCAGCGGCCAGCGCCACCACCGGCGCGGACGCGGCATAGTCGGGGCGGTGATGTTCGCCCAGACCAAAGACGTCGAGGCCAACCTGGTCAGCCAGCTCGACCTCCTCGATCAGATTGCGCAGCCGCTGATGCGGGCCGATCGCGCCGGGGCCGGGCTCCGGGCTGACGTCGGCGAAAGTGTAGAGACCGAGTTCCATGGCATGTCATCCAAATGTTCTGATTTGCCGCTAGAGGTAGCGGCGAGCCGCCCCGGCCGCCAGAGGGGCGGATAGTGAACAGTGCATGTCGGTTTCGGCCGGCTTTGTTTCAGGGAAAACGCGTCTCCCGGCTGCAACAGCCTAAACTTTCATGGCTGGCATACCGTTTTGGCGCTTGAACTCTCGGTTTTCGCGCGTATGTAAGCGTCGCGAATTGACTTCAGGGAAGTGGACTTGGCTATCTACAGGGAAAAAGACATTTTCGAGCGGCGCAATGCCGCGAACGAGGCAAAGAAGGCGCTTCTGGAGCGCTTCAAGTCGAAGCCGGCGGCTGATGATCCTGCGGTTCTGGCCAAACAGGCCGAACGCAAGGCGATTCTTGAGGCTCGCGAAATACGCGAGGCCGAAAAGGCCAGGCTGAAGCAGGAAAAGCTGGCACGCGAGGCGGTCGAGAAGGCCGAGCGCGAGGCAGCAGCCGAAGCGGCGCGTATTGCGGCCGAAGAGGCAGCGCAGGCTGAAGCGAAGATCAAGGAAGCCGAAGAAAACGAGCGCATCGCCCGTTTGCTGGCCGACGAAGCCGAACGCAAGGCCAAGCGCGACGCACGCTATGCGGCGCGCAAGCAGCGTACCGGCAGGACGCCTCCGGGCTTCTCCGCCCGCTAACGCTTCGATCGAAACGATCGGACATCAGGGTCGCCTTCCAGCGGCCCTGAATGTGTTTGTGCGTCGATTTCCTTGGTTGCTTTGCTCAGGCGGCGAGCTTCAGCCCCATAATGCCGCAGACGATGAGCGCAATGCAGGCGAGCCGGATGGCCGTCGCAGGCTCGCCCAGCAGCCAGATGCCAAGAAGCGCCGTGCCGACCGTGCCGATGCCGGTCCACACCGCATAGGCCGTCCCGACAGGCAGCGTCTTGAGCGCCAGGCCGAGCAACCCGAGGCTGATGATCATCGAGGCGACAGTGAGCACCGTCGGCAGCGGCTTCGAGAAGCCGTCGGTGTATTTGAGGCCGATCGCCCAGCCGATTTCGAACAGGCCGGCGAAAAACAGAAAAATCCACGACATCGGGATGCACTCCATTCCATGAGCATGGCGGGCCGTCCCGGCCGATTTATGGGAAGGCGCGAGGTCGTCCTCGCCGCTTCGACACAAGCGGCTGCGCCGGTGCGATCAACAAAAACACCGGCCGCATCGTTCATGCCGCCGGTGTCAAAATCTGCGCCGAAACGGTTTGTCCGGATTTCAACCGTCCAAGATCTTCCGAGGCGGGCTTACTTTTCCTTGAGCCTCATCGCCTTGACGGGCGGCGCCTTCAGCGCCGGAGCCGCGGCGGGCTTCTTGGCGTCTTTTTTCGGCTTGCGAGCTTCCTTGCCCGCCTTCATCGCACCTTTAGCCATGATTCGTTCCTCCAGTTGCTGGGAGGCCAAGTGAAACAAGAGAAACGCCGGACTGCAAGGGGGCGGGCGTTCGTCGCCGGCGCCGGCGGGCCGCTTTCAACCGGTTTCTAATTTGCTCGTAAACCATTCCGGTCCGTGCCATGGTTGCCTTCGCACTGCAGCATCGGCCATGCCTTCGCTCGGCGATGATCAGGAAGTGCGGTCAGGACGACAATGCGAATCCGCATCGGCAGCGAGATGAGTTTCGATTTTCCGCAGGAAACGCCGCTGATCGCGATGCTCAACGTCCACTACTCCAGGGCCTCCGATCTCGAGCGCCCGGATTTCCTGACCTCCAACCCGCCGGTGCCGATCCAGAGCTACCGCGACAGTTTCGGCAATTGGTGCAACCGTTTCGTCGCCCCGCCCGGTCGCTTCACCTTCGGCACCGATTCGGTAATCCGCGACCCCGGCACGTTCGAGATGGGCGACCTGATGGCCTGGCAGCACGAGGTGCGCGATCTGCCGTCGGACACATTGCTGTTCCTGTTGCCCAGCCGCTTTTGCGAGAGCGATCTGCTGGCCAGCGAAGCCTGGCGGCTGTTCGGGCATACGCCGCTCGGTATTGCCCGCGTCCAGGCGGTCTGTGACTTCGTCCACAACCATATCGTCTTCAGCTACGGCAATGCGCGGCCGACCCGCACCGCGGCGGAAGCCTATCGCGAGCAAAGCGGCGTCTGCCGTGACTTTGCCCACCTCGCCGTCACCTTTTGCCGTGCGCTAAACATCCCGACCCGCTACTGCACCGGCTACATCAGCGACATCGGCCTGCCCAAACCTTGGGCGAGCATGGATTTCGCAGCCTGGATGGAGGTCTATCTCGGTGGCCGCTGGCATGTCTTTGACCCGCGCAACAATTCGCCACGCATCGGCCGCATCCTGATCGCGTCGGGTCGCGACGCCGCCGACGTGCCGCTGACCCACATCTTCGGACCGGGCACGCTGGCTGGTTTCAAGGTGTGGACGGACGAGATCATCGAATAGGGGCGTCTTTCCCCAAGCTGGCCTTCAACCTGAACGACCAGGCGATTCGTGCGTTGTGATCCCTGTGGAGCTCGGCGGCAGGCCGTTACATTGGGCGCCTTGGAGGGACAGCATGGCAGCGCATGGCGGGTCGAAGACGGTCATCTACGCGGCGCTCGCCGGTAATTTAGCTATTGCTGTGACCAAATTCGTCGCCGCCTTCTTCACCGGCAGCTCGGCGATGCTGTCGGAAGGCGTGCACTCGCTGGTGGATACCGGCAATGGCGGGCTGCTGCTCTACGGCATGCACCGCGCCGCCCGTCCGCCGGACCGCACGCATCCGCTCGGCCATGGCCGCGAGCTGTATTTCTGGAGCTTCATTGTCGCCCTGCTCGTCTTTGCGCTCGGCGCTGGCGTGTCCTTCTATGAAGGCGTCGTCCACATCATGGCGCCTGAGCCGGTCGCCAATCCCAAAATCAACTACATCGTGCTTGGCCTTTCGATGCTGTTCGAGGGCAGCTCCTGGTACGTGGCGCTGAAGGAGTTCCGCCAGCAGAAGGGCAAGCAAGGCTGGCTGCAGGCCGTGCAATCGAGCAAGGATCCGAGCGTCTACACGATCCTGTTCGAGGACAGCGCCGCCCTGCTCGGTCTGTTCGTCGCCTTCGCCGGCATATTGGCGGCCGAACTCCTCGACATGCCCGAACTCGACGGCGTCGCCTCGATCGGCATCGCGATGATCCTCGGCGCCACCGCCATCTTTCTGGCGCGCGAAAGCAAGGGATTGCTCATCGGTGAGCCGGCCTCGCCGGAAGTGCAGGCCAAGGTGCTGGCCATCGCCCAGCAGGATCCGGCAGTGCAGCGGGCCAACGGCGTTCTCACCGTCCATCTCGGCCCGCAACAGATCGTCGCTGGGCTGAGCATCGAATTCGAGGACCATCTGACGGCGCCTGAGATCGAAGCCTGTGTCGAGCGCATCGAGGCGCTCTTAAAAAAAGAAATGCCGGAGATCACCAGACTGTTCGTCAAGCCGCAGACGACCGGAACCTGGGAGCACCGGCGCAAGCAGGTCGAGGCGGCGTCGGACTAGTTCTGGACCAGCAGTCCACCGTTGGCCCCATCGCCTGGTCCCGCTAAGATCACCCGACGGATTTCGGAGAATCAACCATGAAAATCGATGGTGGGTGCCATTGCGGCGCCATAACTTATGAAGCAGACGTCGACCCGGAAAAGACCTCTATCTGTCATTGCACCGACTGCCAGCAACTGACCGGTACCGCCTTTCGTGTCACTGTTCCCGCGCCTGAGGATCATTATAGGATCACAAAGGGCACACCGAAGGTTTATATCAAGACGGGATCGAGCGGCGCCAAGCGTGCCCAGGCGTTCTGCGGCGACTGCGGTTCGCATCTTTACGCAACGTCGGTTGGCGACGGGCCGAAGGTCTATGGGATCAGGGCGGGGACCGCGCGGCAACGCGAGGATCTCGTTCCGACCCAACAGAAATGGCACCGATCGGCCCTGCACTGGCTTCCGGATTTCGAGGGCGTAAGCATCGTAGAGGCGCAGTAGCACCTGCCTCCCGGTTAAACGCGGCCCAAACCAGCCAACAATGTGCTAGGCTAGCCATCAAACGGATGGCGGGGGATAGCAATGTCGGAAACGGACAAAGTGTTTGCCGGCTCGATTCCGGAAAACTACGACCGCTACATGGTGCCGCTGATCTTCGAGCCGTTCGCCGCGGATTTGGCACGACGGGCAGCGTCCTTGTCGCCCGGCGCCGTCCTGGAAGTCGCCGCCGGCACCGGCGTTGTCACCCGCGCATTGGCTCCAAAACTGTCTCCCGGCGTAAGCTATGTCGTGACCGACCTCAACCAGCCTATGCTCGACTACGCGGCCTCGCGACAAGCTCCCGACAGTCGTATACATTGGCGTCAGGCGGATGCTCTGGCGCTGCCGTTCGAAGATGCGGCTTTCGATCTCGTTTGCTGTCAGTTCGGCGCGATGTTCTTTCCCGACCGAGCCGCCGGCTATCGCGAAGCAAAGCGGGTCCTGAAGACCGGCGGCCATTTCCTGTTCAACGTGTGGGATCGCATCGAAGACAATGTATTCGCCAATGATGTGACGAATGCTCTTGCGGAGATTTTTCCGAACGATCCGCCCCGCTTTCTCGCCCGCACGCCGCACGGCTACAATGACATTGCATTGATCCGCGGCGAGTTGGAAGCCGCAGGTTTCTCCCGTGTGGTGATCGACACGAGGGCCGAACAAAGCCGTGCCTCCTCGCCGCGCCTTCCGGCGGTTGCCTATTGCCAGGGAACTCCGCTTCGCAACGAAATCGAGGCCAGAGGAAAACTGGAAGCCGCAACCGATCACGCCGCGTCCGTGATTGCAGCCAGACACGGCAGCGGCGAGGTTGCGGCCAAGATCCAGGCGCACGTGATCGTGGCTACGGTCTAATGCATGGCGCCCAGAAGTGTGCCGCGGTTCTGGGACAACGACATGCATCAAAACAAAGACTTTTAAAGCGCGTCGTATGAATCCGTTCAGCGCGACGCGCTTTAATCGTCGCCTTCGACGACACGTAGCCTGAGCTGCCCCGTCTTGGAATCCGCCACCCGCACCCCGGCTTCGGCCTTGGCGGGTCCGCCACCGCGCACTTCGGCTTCGCTTTCGCCAAACTCCAGCGCTTCGATCTTTTGGCCGCGCTTGGTCACCTTCGACGTCGACACCAGTATCTCGTCGATATCCTTGGCCGACTGGCCAAAATGCGTCTGCAACCGGCGCACGCGTTCGTCGACGCGCGCGACGTCTTCCATCAGCCGGATCACCTCGCCCTGGATCAGATGCGCCTGTTCGCGCATGCGGGCGTCTTTGAGGATGGCCTGGATGACCTGGATCGACAGCATCAAAAGCGACGGTGAGACGATGATGACACGCGCCCGGTGCGCCTTCTGGACCACGGCGTCGAAATTCTCGTGGATTTCGGCGAACACCGATTCCGACGGCACGAACATGAAGGCGGTGTCCTGCGTCTCGCCCTGGATCAGGTATTTTTCCGAGATATCGCGGACGTGAATTTCGATGTCGCGGCGGAAAGCCTGGGCCGCGATCTTCTGTTGTTCGGCGCCATCGGCGGCGCGGATGGCGTTCCAGGCTTCCAGCGGAAACTTGGCGTCGATGGCAAGCTGCGGCGCACCGTTCGGCATCCTGACCAGGCAGTCGGGACGGCTGCCGTTTGACAGCGTTGCCTGGAACTCGTAGGCGCCCATCGGAAGGCCGTCGGCGACGATCGCCTCCATGCGCGACTGGCCGAAGGCGCCGCGCGTCTGCTTGTTGGACAGGATCGCCTGCAATTGCACGACCTGGCCGGCCAGCGACTGGATGTTGCCTTGCGCGGTGTCGATGACCGCCAGCCGTTCCTGCAGTTTGGCGAGGCTCTCATGCGTCGATTTGGTCTGTTCGGTCATGGTTTGACCGAGCCTGCCGGTCATGGCGTCGAGGCGCTGGCCGATCGACTGGTTGAGTTCGGCCTGCCTTGCGCCGAACACGTCGGCGATGGCGCCCATGCGGCCCTGCATCTCGGCCTGGCTTTGCAAAATGCCGGCCATCCGCGCCTCGGCGTCGCGGGCGTGGTCGGCGGCTTCCGCCGCGGCGATGGTGCGCGCCTTGGCCGATCGCCACAGCGCCACGACAAGCGCCAGGAACAGGCCGAGAAACACCAGCGCGCCGAGGGTCAGTGCATGGCCGAGCGTGATCGTCGTGGCGCCAAGCCGGGCAACGGGTTCGGAAAGGATGGTGCTCAGGTCGTTCATCCCGCCAGCATAGCCGATTCGCAGACCTGGCACAGATCAAAACGTGAACGAGACCGATTCGCACCGGTTGACGCTTCTCCTGCGACGTTTTAGGTGAGGCGCCATGTCGATCAAGCCGCTCATCATCCTTCCCGATCCCATCCTGCGCCAGGTTTCCAAACCAGTCGAACGCGTCGACGCGCCTTTGCGCAAACTGGCCGACGACATGCTGGCGACGATGTATGATGCGCCGGGCATCGGCTTGGCCGCAATCCAGATCGGCGAGCCGCTGCGCATGCTGGTCATCGACCTCGCCAAGGAAGACGAGCCAACGGCGCCGCATGTGTTCATCAATCCCGAAATCCTCGAAAGCGCCGACGCCCGCTCGGTCTACGAGGAAGGCTGCCTGTCGATCCCGGACTATTACGCCGAGGTCGAGCGTCCCGCCTCGGTGCGCGTGAAATATCTCGACCGCGACGGCAAGCTGCAGGAGATCGAGGCCGAAGGCCTGATGGCGACCTGCCTGCAGCACGAGATCGACCATCTCAACGGTGTGCTGTTCATCGACCACATCTCGAAGCTGAAGCGCGACATGGTGGTCAAGAAGTTCAAGAAGCTCGCCAAGGACAAGGCGCCGGGCAAGCTGGTGGGATAGGGAAGATGCCGCTTCGCGTCATCTTCATGGGCACGCCGGAGTTTTCGGTGCCGGTGCTGCGCGCGATTGCCGAGGCCGGGCACGAGATAGCAGCCGTCTACACCCAGCCGCCGCGCGCCGCGGGCCGCCGCGGGCTGGAACTGACACCGTCGCCGGTGCAGCGCGAGGCTGAGCGGCTGGGCATCGAAGTGCGCACGCCGCTGTCGCTGAAGGGCGAGGCCGAGCAAGCTGCTTTCCAGGCGTTGCGTGCCGATGTCGCGGTCGTCGTCGCGTATGGTTTGCTGTTGCCGAAGGCTATTCTGGAGGCTCCGCGCCTCGGCTGCCTCAACGGCCACGCCTCGCTTTTGCCGCGTTGGCGTGGTGCAGCTCCCATCCAGCGCGCCATTATGGCCGGCGACGTCGAGACCGGCATGATGGTGATGCGCATGGAAGAGGGCCTGGACACCGGTCCGGTGGCACTGGTTGAAAAATGCGCCATAGAGCCCGATATGACGGCCGGCGATCTGCACGACCGCTTGATGAATATTGCTGCCACGCTGATGGTGGAAGCGCTGTCCCGATTCGAGACAAATACCCTGGCATCGACTTTGCAGGCGGCTGACGGGGTGACCTACGCCAGGAAAATCGATAAGTCGGAGACACGTGTGGACTGGACGCGCCCGGCTGCGGAGGTCCACAATCACATTCGCGGGCTGTCGCCATTCCCCGGCGCCTGGTGCGAGGCCGACATCGGCGGCCGCACGGAACGGCTGAAACTGCTTCGCTCCACGCTTTCTGAAGGTACGCTTTCTGAAAGCATGGGCGAGTCGGGAGGAATTCTCGATGACCGGCTGACGGTCGCCTGCGGGTCGGGCGCGGTCAGGCTGGTCGAAGTTCAACGGGCGGGCGGAAAGCCTGCTGCCGCGAAGGAGTTTCTGCGCGGGGCCAAGATCGAAAAAGGAATGAAGTTCTCATGAGCATGATGTCGATACGCGGCGCGACGCCGCGGGACCGCGAGGCCATACGCCTGGTCGAGGAACACGCATTCGGCCAGCAGGCGGAGGCCGGGCTGGTCGACGCTCTGGTCACCGGCGGCGACGCCGTTGTCGAACTGGTGGCGGAAGAAGACGGCCAGGTGGTCGGCCACATCCTGTTTTCCAGGCTGTTCGTCCAGAACGGCGGCAAGCAGTTCGCAGCCGTGGCGCTGGCGCCGTTGGCGGTGGAACCTTCGTTCCACGGCTCGGGCATTGGCGGTGCGCTGATCCGCGAGGCGCATATCCGCCTCAGGGATGCCGGCGAGACGCTCGCCGTTGTGTTGGGCGATCCGGCCTATTACGGCCGCTTCGGCTACAATCATGCGCGGGCCGAAGAGTTCGAGAGCGAATATCAGGGCGAAGCGCTGCAGGCGCTGGCCTGGGGTGACGCACCCGAAAAAGGCAAACTGGTCTACGCCCAGGCCTTTACCGCACTCGCCGCCTGAACGAAGGGTGTATGCCGCGTTTTCGTCTCGATATCGAATATGACGGCAGCCTCTTCGCCGGCTGGCAACACCAGGCGGATCAGCCTTCGGTGCAGCAGGCGATAGAGCAGGCGATCGAGAAATTTTGCGGTGAGGCGGTGCGGATACGCGCCGCCGGCCGCACCGACGCCGGCGTGCATGCGACCGCCCAGGTGGCGCATGTCGACCTCGCCAAGGCATGGCCAAACGACAAGGTGCGCGACGCCGTCAACGCGCACCTGCAGGCGGCCGGCGCGCGCATCGCCATCCTGCAGGCCACGGTTGTCCCCAATGAGTTCGACGCCCGTTTCTCGGCCACCGGACGGCACTATCTCTACCGCATCCTCAACCGGCGCGCGCCTGCAGCGATGGAAAAGGGCAAGGTCTGGTGGGTGCCGAAGCGGCTCGATGCGGACGCCATGCACGAAGCGGCGAAAGTCCTGCTCGGCCGACATGACTTTACCACCTTCCGCTCGACGCAATGCCAAGCCAACAGTCCGGTGCGGACGCTGGAGCGGCTCGATGTAAGCCGCCAGGGCGACCTGATCGAAGTCAGGGCCTCGGCGCGCTCTTTCCTGCACAACCAGGTGCGCTCCATGGTCGGTTCGCTGAAACGCGTCGGCGACGGCGGCTGGACCGCCGCCGACCTCAAGGCAGCGCTCGCGGCGCAAGACCGCGCCGCCTGCGGCCAGGTGGCGCCGCCCGACGGGCTTTTTCTCGTCGGTGTAGACTATCCGGAAAAGTTCTAAGCCGGAGCGGCGGTCGGCACAGTGATGCCGAGCAGCGCCACCAGGCCGAACAAGACGGCCAGAGACACCACCAACATGCCTGCGAACACGGCGCTGCCGACAGCCGCGCCCTTGCCGATCGCGGCGTTGGTCATCCGCCAGGAGAGTACCAGCGACAGCACCACCAGAACCAGCCACACCAATTCGGCAACCGGGTTGCCAGACGGCAGGAAAAGCCTGATCAGCGCTGAAGGCAGCAGCATCCAGGCAGTGATCGCCGACGCCCAGTTGCTGGCGACGACATAGTGGACGAAGCGGTCGCCGATGCCGGCGCGCGATGCGACCAGGGCAAGCACAACCAGGGGCAGCAGCCACGAGCCGAGGTCGACGGTCGCCAGGCGAATCAACATGCCCAGCCGGCCGGCGAACGCATTGGGATCGCCGATCTCGTTGGCCGTGCCGACCCAGCCGACGATCATCGCCGGCGCGGCGACGACGATGGCGAAGAAGGAATTCCAGAAGCCGTCCGCCGAAAGGTCGAGCAGCCGCAAGCCGTCGGCCTTTCCGAGCATCAGCCGCCAGGCGCCGTTAAGCGATGAAGAGGTCTCGTCAACCGAAAGCATGATCAGCCCTGCTCGAACCAGTCATCGATGAAGCGCTGGTAGATTTGGGTCAGCGTCTCGAGGTCGGCCAGTGCGACGCGCTCGTCGACCATGTGCATGGTCTTGCCGACGAGGCCGAACTCGACCACCGGGCAATAGTCCTTGATGAAACGCGCATCCGAGGTTCCGCCCGAGGTGGACAGCGCCGGCTCCTTGCCGACTGTCGCCTTGATCGACCCGCGCAGCGTCTCGATCAGCTTGTCGTCGCGCGTCAGGAAGACATGGCTCGGCCGGTCGCGCCAGATCAGCTCGTAGTCGACCGGCGTCTTGCCGGTCCGGTATTTCTTGCGCTTCGCCGCCTGGTCGAGGCGGTTATGGATCTCGGCCTGCACCGTCTCGGCAGTCCATGTGTCGTTGAAGCGGATGTTGAAGGTGGCTGTCGCCTTGGCCGGAATAACATTGGTCGCCGGGTTGCCGACATCGATCGAGGTCACTTCCAGATTGGTCGGCTGAAAATCCTTCGTGCCCTTGTCGAAGACGGGCGACAGCAAGGCGTCGACCAGGCTGATCAGGCCGCGCACCGGATTGTCGGCGAGCAATGGATAGGCGACATGGCCCTGGCGGCCGTTGACCGTGACACTGCCCGACATCGAGCCACGCCGGCCGATCTTGATCATGTCGCCGAGCGTGTCCGGATTGGTCGGCTCGCCAACGATCGCGGCGTCCCATCTCTCGCCCCTGGCCGCCGCCCAGTCGAGCAGTTTTGTCGTCCCGTTGATCGCCGGCCCCTCCTCGTCGCCGGTAATCAGCAGCGAGACCGAGCCTTTCGGACCACCCTTTTTCTCGACATGGCGCGCCACGGCGGCGATGAAACAGGCGATGCCGCCCTTCATGTCGACGGCGCCGCGGCCATACATCTCGCCCTTGGCGATCTCGGCGGCGAAGGGCGGATGCGTCCACGACGCCTCGTCGCCCGCCGGCACCACGTCGGTATGGCCGGCAAACATCAGATGCGGCCCATTGCCGGAGCGACGCGCGTAGAGGTTCTCGATGTCGGGGGTGCCGTCTTCGGAAAACACCGGGCGTTCGACGGAAAAGCCGAGCGGCTTCAGCATGCCTTCCAGGGCAGCCAGCGCGCCGCCCTCGGCGGGCGTTACGGAGGCGCAGCGTATGAGGGTCGCGAGGTTGGCGGCGGGATCGGTCGGCAGTTTCATGGGCAAACCGATAGTCGAAAGCGAAAGGCCTGTCACGGCCAGAGATGATGACCGGTCCTGCCGCCGACATTATGGTTTTCCTGTCGTATAGTGCAGGCCAACACGAGATAATCGCATGGCCAACGCCGAAAAGACCATCGTCATTGCCGGCGCCGGCAGCATCGGCTGCTATGTCGGCGGCTGCCTGGCGCTGGCCGGACGCAAGGTGGTGTTTTTGGCACGGCCAAGCATCGCGACGGTCTTGCTGGACGGCGGCCTGCGCATCACCGATCTCGATAATCGCGACCGATCCATCCGGCCGGAGTCCGTCACCACTGATCCCGCCGCTGCCCTGGCCAGTGCCGACGTGGTGCTGGTGACGGTCAAGAACGGCGCTACCGAGGAGATGGCGTCGCTTGTTGCCGGACATGCGCGCGGCGAAGTCGTGGTGGTCAGCCTCCAGAACGGCGTCGGCAATGCCGACCGGTTACGCGCCGGGCTCGGTGGACGGACTGTGCTCGCCGGCATGGTGCCGTTCAATGTCGTCCAGTCGGCCATAGGCAATTTGCCGCTTCACGTGCATCGCGCCAGCAACGGCAAGGTCATGATCGAAGATGGCGTGACCGGCCTTGCCGGCCTTCTCGAAGTCGAAGGGCTTGGCGTGGAAACCCATCCCGACATGAAAGCCGTGCAGTGGGGCAAGCTGCTGATCAACCTCAACAACGCGCTTGTCGCCTTGTCCGGCCTGCCGCTGGCGAGCGAACTTGCCGACCGCCGCTGGCGGCGGATCCTGGCCGGTCAGATCGACGAGGCCCTGGCGGCGATGAAGGCGTTACATATCGCGCCGGCACGAATCGGCGGCTTGCATCCCGTCCTGCTGCCGAAACTGCTCCGGCTGCCGGACTGGCTGTTCCGGCTGGTCGCCCGCCGCATGCTCGCCATCGACCCGCAGGCGCGTTCGTCGATGTGGGACGACCTCCAGCGTGGTCGGCCGACCGAGATCGGTGACCTGCAGGGGGCCGTCCTGAGCCTCGCCGAAAAGGCCGGCACGCCGGCGCCTCTGCTGAAGCGGGTCACCGTGCTGGTGCGGCAGGCCGAGCGGGAAAAGCGCGGCTCACCCGGGCTGACGCCGGAAACCGTCACTGGATAGTCTACTTGCCGCGAGCCTCGGGCCTTGGCCCGCAAAATAGGCGCGTAGGCCCGCCGCGTCACAGCTTTGGTGCGCGCCTCGGAGCCGGCGCTTTGCTCGCCGAGCCTGGCGCCGGCAGGGGCTGCGCAGCCGGGTGGTTCTCGATCAGCGTGATCTTCTGCCAGATCTTGCGCGACAGGTTGGACGCCAGGTTCTCGACGTCGTTGACGCCGTCGATGACCACATCGTCATTGACCGACTGCGCAAACAGCGCCGCGATCTTGCCGGTGATCGACAGCATCTCCGAGCAATAGTCGAGGTAGCGCGCCAGGTCGGCGGCATTGGTGATGCGCGCCGGCGAATGCGCGGTCGGCCTGAAATTGGCGGACAATGCTGCCGGATCCTTGGTCAGCTGGTGCATGTCGATGACATGGATCAGCGATCTCAACCCATGCAGCTGGCGAAACACCCGCTTGCGCTTGATGCGCTCCTCGGTGCGGATCAGCGCCAGCAGGCCGAGCACGGCAAGGATCATCATGTTGATCGTGGCTTCGATGCCTTGCACCGACTGCACCGCATCGTCGGCCTGCGAGATATGGATGAGCGGCAGGATGGTGCCGACGAACAGGAAGATCAGCGCGCCGGCGGCAACTGCGGCGACGATGGCGCCGCGCAGCCACCAGATCGGCGCTTCCAGCGCCTGCGCCGCCTTGGCCAGGTCGCGCGACAGCGACACCAGTTCGGCGGCGACGCCGCGCAGGCCGGCATCGGGAAAACGCTCGGCGACGCGCTCTTCCAGCCGCTCGGCGGTGTCGATGATCAGTTTCGGATCAAGCGTGCGGTAGCGCATGGCGAGATATCCGGTCGGCGCTCATGGTTCAGCCGGCGCGTTGCTGCGCTTGCCGTAGCGGTTCGGACCGGGGTCACCCCGGAAACACGCTAGAACGATGAGAAGAATGGGGCCGATGATAAGAGAGATCAACGCGTAATAAGTCGGCTTGCCGAAATCATGAAACCGCTTTGCGGTTACCGCAAAGCTCGACCATGTCGAGATCAGCAAAACGACCCAGAACACAAGTGCCCAGTTCTGGCTGGTTGCGGTGCCGGGTTCCAGTCTCGACAACTGGTAGAGCGGGAAAAACTGTGCAAGCACCAGCAGCAGCCCGGCGAGCACGTAGGCACTTGGGCTGACGCGCCCTGAGAGGCTGAAGAAAAGCCAGGGAAGTGGTGGTGTGTTGGGCAATCTGGAGCGCTCTGGTTGCTCGGACAGGATCAATCACGCAGCAGCTCGTTGATCGAGGTTTTCGACCGGGTCTTGGCATCCACACGCTTGACGATGACGGCGCAGTAGAGGCCAGGGCCCGGCTCGTTGTTCGGAAAGGCCTTGCCCGGCATCGAGCCGGCGACGACGACCGAATTCGGCGGCACCTCGCCATAAAACACTTCGCCGGTGGCGCGGTCGACGATCTTGGTCGACTGGCCGATGAACACACCCATTCCGAGCACCGAGCCTTCGCGCACGATGCAGCCCTCGACCACTTCGGAGCGCGCGCCGATGAAGCAATTGTCCTCGATGATGGTCGGGCCGGCCTGCATCGGCTCCAGCACCCCGCCGATGCCTACGCCGCCCGAGAGGTGCACATTCTTGCCGATCTGGGCGCAGGAGCCGACCGAGGCCCAGGTGTCGACCATGGTGCCGCTATCGACATAGGCGCCGACATTGACGAAGGACGGCATCAGCACCGCGCCCGGCGCGACATAAGCCGAGCGGCGCACGATCGAAGACGGCACGGCGCGGAAGCCTGCCTTCTCGAAATCGACCGCGCTCCAGCCGTCGAACTTCGACGCCACCTTGTCCCACCAGACCGCCTGGCCGGGGCCGCCCTTGATGATCTCCATCGGATAGAGCCGGAACGAGAGCAGCACCGCCTTCTTCAGCCATTGGTTGACATGCCATTTGCCATCGGGCTGGCGCTCGGCAACGCGCACGGTGCCACGGTCGAGCAGGTCGAGTGAGGACTGGATGGCGTCGCGCGTTTCGCCCCGTGTCGCGGTCGAAATCGTGTCGCGCTCCTCGAAGGCCTTCTCGATCGTCTTTTCGAGGCTGGCCAGATCAGGCTTCGACATGAATTCGCTCCGTTACCACGCTGTTAAGGCCGTCGGCCTTAACCTTGTTTTGAAAGTCGCGCGGACCCTATGTTAAGGCGTATTGGGGGTCAATCGCGCGTGCGCCATGGGACGGCGCAAGTGAACTGTTGGGACGGGTAGAAAGCATATGACTCCTATGGAAAAGGCGGGATGGACGCCGCTGCCGCATTCGGACGAGGATCTGGAGCGCTCGAAAAGCGTTCCCGACACGCCGCAGACGCGCGCCGAAACCTACCGGCTGGCCTGGAACGATCCCGACTTCATGACGCGCCGGGAATTGCGCGCTGTGCGCTTGCAGCTTGAGCTCTTGAAGCCCGAAATGATCCTGGCCGAGCGCGGCATCCGCTCGACGGTCATCCTGTTCGGCGGCGCGCGTATTCCCGAGCCCGGCGGCGAGGCCTGGGCCGCCAAGAACGAGACGCAGAAGAAAAACCTCGAGGAAAACAGCAAATACTACGAGGAGGCGCGCAAATTCGCCCGCCTCTGCTCACAGCAATCGGCCACGTCCTACTACCGCGAATTCGTCGTCGTCACCGGTGGCGGCCCAGGCGTGATGGAGGCGGGAAATCGCGGCGCCGACGATGTCGGCGCGCCGTCGATCGGCCTCAACATCGTCCTGCCACACGAGCAGGCGCCGAACGCCTATGTGACCCCGGAGCTGTGCTTCAACTTCCACTATTTCGCCATCCGCAAGATGCATTTCGTCATGCGCGCCAAGGCCGTCGCGGTGTTTCCGGGCGGCTTCGGTACCATGGACGAATTCTTCGAGACGCTGACGCTGATCCAGACCGGCCGCATGGAGCGCGTGCCGGTGATCCTGTTCGGCAAGGCGTTCTGGCAGCGCGCGATCGACCTCGATTTCCTGGCCGAACAAGGCACCATCACGCCCGGCGACCAGGATATCATCGACTTTGTCGACACCGCCGACGAGGCCTGGGGGATCATCAGCCGCTTCTACAAGTTGGGGGAGTAGGGGAACCGGGAATTGAAGAACTGAAGAATTGAGGAAAAGGAGGTCCGGATCGGTCTCCTTTCACCAGTTCATCAATTCTTCAGCTCCTCAATTCCTCTACCCCTCCACTATCCCCGTCAGAAACGTCGCGAGATCGTCGGTGACGAAATCGACGTCGTCCTCATTGGCCGGATCGCGTTCCCAGATCTCGGCAAAGGTCGGCTCGAAATTGCGCGGCACCACCAGCACCGTGGTCATGCCCAGTGATTTCGGCACCTCGAGGTTGCGGGCGAGATCCTCGAACATCACCGCATTGTGTCCGGTGACGGCGTGCAGTTCGGCAAACTTCTCATAGGTCTGCCGCGACGGCTTCGGCGTCAGCCCGGCGGCGACGATATCGAAAATGTCGTCGAAATGGTCGAGTATGCCGAGCTGGCGCGCGGTGCGCTCGGCGTGCCTGCGGTCGCCATTGGTGAAGATGAACTTGCGGCCGGGCAGCTGGCGGATGGCGGTGCCCAGCACCGGATCCGGCACCAGCCACGAATAGTCGATGTCGTGCACCTTTTCGAGAAAATCGTCGGGGTCGATGCCGTGGCGCGTCATCAGCCCGTTCAGCGTCGTGCCATATTCGAGATAGAGTTCCTTCTGCAGCTTGCGCGCTTCCTCGCGCGGCAGCGTGAGCAGTTCTCCGACATAGGCCGTCATCTTGACGTCGATCTGCGAAAACAGATTCGAATGGTGCGGATAAAGCGTGTTGTCGAGGTCGAACACCCAGTCGGTGACATGGGCGAAGCGGGCGGGATCGGGCAGCGTGGTCATGGCGTCCTTATGGCATGAAATATCTGCCGTTCGAACCCCTTTCTGATGTAGAGCTTATCCACAACCTATGTGCATCTAGAGTTGTAAAAATGGGCTCACCATTCAAATTTTAGCCATCACGGAAAGGTGGCCTTCAGGGCTTGCTGGCACAGAGACGGTTCAGTGGGAGCCAGCGATGAGTCGCATAGTCTTAAAGTCCGCCGCGGTCGCATTCGGCTCGGTAGCCATCTCGCTTTTGCTGACGCTGATCATCGTTCCCGCCATGGGTTTTCCGGTCGACCGCACTGTCTGGCTGACATCGACGGTGTGCCCGCTAGCGCTCGCCTGGATCGCCTGCGCCAGCACCTTCTGGCAGAGCGACCGACTGAAAAACGCGCATCGCGATCTCGCCCGCGCGCATGCCCAGCTCGCCGCCGCGCATCGGCGCCTGTCGGCGAAGGCGAGCCGCGACGACATGACCGGCATGCTCAACCGCGAGAGCTTCTTTGCCGCGCTCGACGGTTCACGACGCAAATCCGATCGCGGCGCGCTGCTGATCATCGACGCCGACCATTTCAAGGCGATCAACGACAATTTCGGCCATCTGACCGGCGATGATGCGCTGCTATTGATCGCCAGCGCCATCGAGCGCGGCGTCCGCAGCGGCGACGTGCTCGGCCGCATTGGCGGTGAGGAGTTCGGCGCCTTCCTGGTCGGCGCTACGGAAGCCGAAGCCAGGCGCGTGGCCGAGCGCATCCGCCGTGAAGTCGAGCTGGTCCGTTTTCGTCCGGTCGACGAACGCACGGTGCCGCTGACCGTCTCGATCGGCGGCATCACCTGTGCGCAAGATGCCGATGTCTCGGACCTGATGCGCGCCGCCGACCGCCGGCTCTACGAGGCCAAGCACCGCGGCCGCAATTTGTCGATCCTCGACCGGGACATTTCCGAAGCTGCCTAGGTGTTGGTGGTGGGGCTGTTAACGGTTCGCCAACATTGTTTCCACGCAACTGCGCCGTTTACCGGGTTGTAACTCGTTTACAGGCAAGGCTTGGCACGGGAATGGCATGTCTGGCCGGTACCTGTGCCGTTCAGGGAACGCCATGCGTGGATCGAAGCCCCATCCAGAGACGTGTCATGAGTTTCTTCATCAGGAAAATATCGCGCCGCACCATCGTGCAGGCGCTGATTGCGATGCCGGCGCTACAGCTTTTTCGCAAGCTGCCTGACGGCGACCGCCCCCCGGCCGATCCCGGCGAGATCGTCGTGGTCAATGGCTGGATCCTTAAGCGGAGCGACCTGGCATGATCTTCGACAGCTATGAGGCGTTTCGAGCCTCGGATTTCAAGCCAAACGTCTGCATTCTCGGCTCCGGGCCGGCCGGCACCACCATTGCCAGAAAGCTTGGCGCCGCCGGCATTCCGGTCGTGGTGCTGGAGGCCGGCGCACGCGAATTCAGCGACGAGTCGCAGGATTTCTACCGCGGCTCCACGGTCGGCGATCAATATTTCGATCTCGACATCACCCGGCTGCGCTTCATGGGCGGGTCGTCGAACCACTGGGCCGGCTGGTGCCGCGTGCTCGACAAGCAGGACTTTGAGCCCAAGGCATGGGCGCCGGACACCGGCTGGCCAATCGCCCGGACCGACATCGAGCCCTATCTGCCCGAGGTGCACGACATACTCGAGCTTCCCGACTTCAAGCCCGATGTGCCGATTTCAGACGACATACGCTGGGTGCAGCTGATCAAGAGCCCGGCCGTGCGCTTTGGCGAGAAATTCTCCGACGAGCTCGACAAGAGCAAAAACATAGCGCTCGTGCTCAACACCTATGCCACCGAACTTGCCGGGGACGGCAAACGAGTGACCGGCGCCAGGCTGTGGTCGAACGGCAAGGATGCCGGCGCTTTCAGCGCCGATTATTTCATCGTCTGCGCCGGCGGGCTGGAGAATTCGCGGCTGCTTCTATGGTCGAACCAGCGCTCGAATGGCGGCGTGGTGCCGAACGCCACGGCACTTGGCCGCTACTGGATGGAGCACCCGACCTTCGAGGGCGGCAATGCCATCCTGGCCGATTACAGCGAGTTCGAGGTCGATGCCGTCAACGAGGCGTTCTTCTCGCCGACGCTCGCCGCCATGGAGCGGCTGCAGATCATGAATTTCGGCATACGCCTGATCGAGACGCCCTATGCCGGCGTCAAGAGCCTGATTGCCGACCTTGCCTGCACCGCGCCCGAGGCCGCCGAATGGGTCGCCTACCAGCTCAGCCAGAACCTGCGCTGCGCCGCCCAGCTCTACGTCGCCTGGGAACAGGCGCCGCTGGCCTCGAACCATATCGAATTGTCGAAGACCGATGTCGACCGTGCCGGCGTGCCGCGCATCGAGCTGCACTGGAAGAAGTCGCCGTTGGAGCGCCGCACCATCCTCGAGGGGCTCAAGTTGTTCGGAACGACGCTGATCGAGAAGGACCTCGGCCGCGTCCGCATCATGGACTGGCTGACCAATGGCGAGGACTACCCGACGGATGAGGAACTGGCCGGCCACCACCACATGGGCGGCACGCGCATGGGCACCGATGTCGTCAAGAGCGTGGTCGACGCCAACTGCAAGGTGCACGGCATGGACAATCTCTATGTCGGTGGTTCCTCGGTATTCTGCACCTCTGGCGAATGCAATCCAACGACGACGATCACAGCGCTTGCCTGCCGGCTAGGCGACCATCTGACCAAAGTAATCACGGTGTGACGAAGTCATCCACGGTGTGACGAAGTCATTACCGTCTGATTGTAAAAAAGCGAACGGCGCGACAGGATTCCATGCCTTGGTGTCGAAACCCTCGGAAATCAGCGCCAACGAGATCTCCGTCCTCCTTTGTGGGGAGGGATTAAGGGTGGGGGTAGGTGCCGCGCAAACCCTTCAGGATTTGCTAAACCGTCGCTGGATCCAGCGCCGGCTGCCCCTTGCGGCGGGCGACGATCGCCTTGAAATCGGCGGTCCGGAACGCATCGCGCAACACGTCGAAGGACGGCAGCACGAAATAGGCGCGCTGGAACTTGTCGATCTCGTAGCCGGTGCGCATCACCGTTTCGAGGTCGAAGGGCACGTGGTGCGCGTCCGTGCTCGCGACGGCGAACTGCAATTCGGTGAACGACGACATCAGCCCGGCGCCGAAAGCTTTCCGCTTCTGGCCCTCCTCCTGTATCAGCCCGTATTCGGCGGTGTACCAGTAGAGCCGGGTGATCATCTCGTCACCGCCCAGTGCAATCACGCTCTCGGCCTTTTCGCCATACATCTGCATGAAGTCGGCAAACACCGGCTGTGTCAGGATGGGCACATGGCCGAAGAAGTCGTGGAACATGTCGGGTTCGACGATGTAGTCGAGCTCGTCCTTGGTGCGCAGCCAGTTGGTCACCGGAAAGCGCCGGTTGGCGAGATGGTCGAAGAAGGGCGCGGCCGGGATGAGGCCAGGCACGGCGACGATTTCCCAGCCGGTCAGCTTGCGCAGCTTGTCTGAGACCGCGCCGAAATCCGGGATCTTGTCGAGCAGGCCGAGTGCGGCGATCCCATCGAGATAGGAATGGTGCGCCAGCTTCTGCGTCAGCTTGGTCTGCCGGTCGCACAACGTGCGCCACACCGCCTGTTCGTCGGCGCTGTAGTTGTAGCCCTGCGCCACGGTGAAGTCGGAACGGCACACTGAATAGTCGCCACGCAGGCCTTGCGCCGCGCAATCACGGGCATATTCGGCAACGCTCATCGTCGTCATGGTTCTTCTCCCCTGATCGTGACACTTGAATATGTCCGCAGAGTCTAGCGGCGGCCGGCGAGGCAATTCAGCTTTGATGATGGCTTGGGTCCATGATTTGAGGTAAAAATCACCAAGCAGAAGCTGAAAGAGAGTGAAAATGCCTCAGTTCGACGATTTCGAGATCAAGATGCTGGATGTTCTTCAGCGCGATGGACGCAAGCCCGTGTCCGAACTGGCGCAGGAGATCGGCCTGTCGACGACGCCTTGCGCCCGCCGCTTCGAGGCGCTGCAGGAGGCCGGCATCATCAAGGGCTTTGCCGCCGTGCTCAACCGCCGCGCCGTCGGCCTGATGGTCGAGGTGTTCATCCAGGTGCGCCTCACCAGCCACAGCGACGGTTCGCCCGAAAGCTTCATCGCCGCCGTGCAACGCATGGACGAAGTGTCGTCATGCTGGACGATGACCGGCGACCACGATTTCCTGCTGCACGTCATGGTGCCGTCGGTCGACGAACTCAACGCCTTCGTCATGCACCGCCTGATGCGCCTTGCCGGCGTGCGCGACGTTCACACCCAGCTGGTGCTGCAGAACATCAAGGGCCCGGGCCACGTGCCGCTCGCCCACCTCAGGCGGTAGGACACGCATCGCCATTTCTGCGGAAAAGCTGCACGCAAACTGCTGAACGGAGCCCAAATGCGAAACTGAAACGCCGGCTACGCCATGCGGACCGTCGCTCAAAGGTCCGTCATGAACATCGTGCTGATCAATCCGCCGCACACTGCCATCGGCAGCCGCGTGCCCGATGACCATCTGCCACCGCTCGGCCTGCTGGCACTGGGCGGCCCGCTTATCGACGCCGGCCATAAAGTCCGGCTGGTCGATGCCGAATTCGGGCCAATGCCGTTGGAAACGCTGGTGCGCGATGCGCTCAGCGGCCAGCCCGATTGCATCCTGATCGGCCACTCCGGCTCGACCTCGGCGCATCCCACCGCGCTCGCGATCACCCGCATGGTCAAGGCGCTCGAGCCAGCGACGCTGGTGATCTATGGCGGCGTGTTCCCGACCTATCACTGGCGCGACATATTGGCGGCGAGCGATGTCTTCGACTTCATCGTGCGCGGCGAGGGCGAGGCAACCATCCTTGCCCTGGTCGTGGCACTGGACAATCGCCGGCCGCTGGGCGATGTCGCGGGTATCGCCTATCGCGACGATCTCGGCCGCCCCCTCGCGACGCGGCCGGCCGGGACCACTGCCGATCTGGACGAGTACCGCGTCGGCTGGGAGCTGATCGATCACCGCCGCTACAGCTATTGGGCGGCAAGCGCGCCGTGGTCATGCAGTTTTCGCGGGGCTGCCCGCATCTGTGCAACTATTGCGGCCAGCGCGGTTTCTGGACCCGCTGGCGGCACCGCGACCCCAAGAAATTTGCGCAGGAGATTGCCTGGCTGCACCGGCAGCACGGCGTCGAACTGATCAACCTCGCCGACGAAAACCCGACCGTATCGAAGAAGGTTTGGCGCGCCTTTCTCGATGCGCTGATCGCCGAGAACGTGCCGGTGCTGATCGTCGGCTCGACCCGGGCCGACGACATCCTGCACCTCTATCGCAAGGCCGGCGTCATCCGCTGGCTGCTCGGCATGGAAAACACCGACGAGCAGACGCTTCAACTGATCCGCAAGGGCGGCAGCACCTCATCCGACCGCGAGGCGATCCGGCTGCTCCGCCAGCATGGCATACTGTCCATGGCGACCTGGGTGGCGGGGTTCGAGGATGAGACCTTTCGCGATCTGTGGCGCGGCTTTCGCCAGCTGCTTGCCTATGACCCCGACCAGATCCAGGCGCTCTATGTCACGCCGCACCGCTGGACGCCGTTCTTCCGCATCGCCAAGGACCGCAAGGTGATCCAGACCGATGCCCGGCTGTGGGACTACAAGCACCAGGTGCTGCAGATGACCCGGCTGAAACCGTGGATGCTGTTCTTCTCGGTCAAGCTGATCGAGGTCGCGGTGCAGTCGCGGCCGAAGGCGCTGGCGCGCATTCTCTTCCACCCCGATCCCGAACAGCGCCATTCGATGCGCTGGTACACCCAAATGGGCCGCCGCGTGTGGTTCCGCGAGGTCTGGGGTTTCCTGGCCCGCGACCGCCGCCTCAAGGATGGTCCGACGCTGGCTGAGTTCTGGGGCGCTCCGCAGGATGCCGATGAGGAATCCATGCTCGTCATGCGCCCGTCGCGCAAGCCGGCCGAAGCGGCTGTCGCGATCTCGGCCGGCACCTGACCGGCTCGCTGCCATTCATAGATACGTACCGTATGCGTATTGACATACGCGGCGTATGTACCCACCTCATGCATACGGGACGTATGTGAGTGCCCCGGACAATGGAGTGAAAATGACCAAACGTGACGCGATCTTTCCTGCCGGCAGGCAGGCTCTCTACGAGATCAATCGCTATTCTGCTGCAATCCGATCGGGCGATCTTTTGTTTGTCTCGGGCCAGGTCGGCAGCCGCGAGGACGGGTCGCCCGAACCTGTCTTCGAAAAGCAGGTCCAGCTTGCCTTCGACAATCTCGCGGCAGTGCTGAAAGCAGCGGGCGCCACGTTCGACGATATAGTCGACGTGACCACCTTCCACACCGATCCGGCAACGCAATGGCCCGTGATCGATGCCGTTCGGCTGAAGGTGTTCGGTGAACCGCCCTACACCAATTGGACGGCGGTCGGCGTCAACTGGTTAGCCGGCTTCGACTTCGAGATAAAGGTCATCGCGCGCCTGCCCCAGCCTGCCTAAGGGCTGGCCAGCCGACCAACTGGCCGCCAAGCCAGTTGCCGATCAGGGCACGATTAGCGTGCCGGCGCCGTGTTCGGTGAACAGTTCCAGAAGCACCGCATGCGGCGTCTTGCCGTTGAGGATGACGACGCCTTCGACGCCGCGCTCGATCGCCTCGATGCAGGTCTCGACTTTGGGGATCATGCCGCCCGACACCGTGCCGTCCTTGATCAGCGCCTTGGCTTCGGCCACCGTCAGCTCGTCGATCAGCTTCTTGTTCTTGTCGAGCACGCCGGGCACGTCGGTCAGGAACAAAAGGCGCGTCGCCTGGCAGGCGCCGGCGATGGCGCCGGCGAAGGTGTCGGCATTGATGTTGTAGGTATGGCCATCGCGGCCGGGCGCCACCGGCGCCAGCACCGGGATCATTTCGGAGCGCGCCAGCAGGTCGAGCAGGGTGCGGTCGACTTCGACCGGTTCGCCGACGAAACCGAGATCGAGCACACGCTCGATGTTGGAATCCGGGTCGATCATGGTCTTGCGCGCCTTTTCGGCGAACACCATGTTGCCGTCCTTGCCGCACAGGCCGATCGCCCATTCGCCCTCGGCGTTGATCAGCGCGACGATCTCCTTGTTGATCGAACCGGCCAGCACCATCTCGACGATTTCGACCGTCTTCTGATCCGTGACGCGCAGTCCGCCTTCGAACTTGGATTCGATGCCCATCTTGGCCAGCATGGCGCCGATCTGCGGCCCGCCGCCATGGACGACGATCGGGTTGACGCCGGACTGCTTCAGCAGCGCGATGTCACGGGCGAAAGCCTTGCCGAGCTCGATATCGCCCATGGCATGACCGCCATATTTCACCACCACCGTCTTGTGCTCGTAGCGCTGCATATAGGGCAGGGCCCGCGAGAGCAGGGCGGCCTGCATTTCGGCGGTGGCGGTGATCTCCGTCATCGGCATGGTTCCCTGGATGTGGGTAAGGACGGCGGCGTCTTAGCGGGAATTGGCCCAGGCCGCAAACAGCTTTGCTATCACGATGATGAAATCTGCCGGATCAGGCCGGCACCTTGAGCGGCGCCCGCCGCGTCAGCCACCCGGAAACCTTCTCCATCTGCGCAGCAAGCGACAAAAGCGTCCTGCTCGTCGCCGGGGCGGCCGACGGCCTGGATGCCGAGCGGCAGGCCGGCATCGGTGACATGGACCGGCAGCGCGATCGACGGCTGGCCGCTGACATTCTGGATCGCCGGCCAGTGGTGAACCACAGGCTCTTGTCCATCAATTGCCCAAACAAGGATCTGATCTCCAAGAGACGGGTCAAATGCAATTTGTCGAGCAGGTTTTCGATGAGCTCGTCGGCCCCCTTCGGGTCCATGGCGCCTCAGGCAAGCGGCGGATGCGCAATGATCGGGTTGCCTCGGCGCGCGCGATCGCAGCATCGACAAGGTCTGGCGGCGAGATCTCGCCTCTGTGCAACAGCTCTGCCAAGCCGGTCGCATCGTTCTCCCACAGCATCCGTTCGGCCGACATTGCTGTCCCCCTATCTGCGGGAGGCTAACGACAGCCGATTTCCTTGGCAACCGACCGGCGATTACTGGCGATCGGGCGCGGACATCGATTGCGTGGACAACAAGATTTCTGCCTTTGCAAATAAATCGTGATCGCTTAGCTTGTCCGTATGACGCCGCAGGATATCTCCACCCTGATTGTCCGGACCTCGATGAAGGATCGGACTGCGTTCGATCTGCTTTACCGGCAAACCAGTGCGAAACTTTTCGGCGTGTGCCTTCGTGTATTGAAGGATCGCGGAGATGCGGAAGAAGCGCTGCAAGAGGTCTTCGTCAAAGTGTGGACGAAGGCGGACCGTTTCGCTGTTTCCGATCTAAGCCCAATCTCCTGGCTGGTGGCCATAGCACGCAATCATGCGATTGATCGCATCCGGTCGCGACGCAAGCCCGCTGCCGATATCGATGCCGCGCTCGACGTGGCTGACCCCGGTCCGGGGCCAGAGGCTATGGTTGTTGCGGGCGGTGAATCCGAGCGCATCTATCAGTGCCTTGAAGAGTTGGAACAAGACCGGGCGCAAGCCGTTCGGGGTGCTTATTTGAACGGCGAAAGTTACGCCGAGCTCGCGGAACGTCACAAGGTTCCGCTCAACACGATGCGGACATGGCTGCGCCGCAGCCTGTTGAAACTTAGAGAATGTCTGGAAAGATGACCCTGGCAGAAGAAAATGGACCGGAACGTGGAGGCGACGACCTGCTCGCAGCCGAATACGTTCTCGGCGTGCTGCCGGCGGATGAGCGCCAGATAGCCTCCGGACGCATCGACGCGGAGACCGGCTTTGCCCGTCTCGTCGATTCCTGGGAAGTGAATCTCTCGCCGATGGCTGCCGCTTATGCTGAGGTAGAGCCGCCGGCCACCATCAAGCCGGCTATCGATCGCCGGCTGTTCTCCTCCACCGCGGCATCGACGACGGCCCCGAGCGGCAGCCTGTGGTCCAGCCTTAGCTTCTGGCGCGGCCTCACCGCAGCGGCTCTCGCGGCCCTGGTGCTCTATGTCGCCGTGCCTTACGTCAGGTCGCCGGTCGTCGTGCCGCAGGAGCGCCTCGTCGCCTCGCTGGCTGCCGAAGGCAGCGATGTCAAATACCTCGTCGTCTACGACGCTTCCCGCCGCGATGTCGGCCTGTCGCTGGTTTCGGGCGAACGCGCCGCCGGCAAGGACTTCGAACTGTGGATGATCGAAGGCAAGAATGCGCCGGTCTCGATGGGTGTCATTCCCGCCGGCCAGGTCACGCACATTCCGGTTACCCCGGCAGTGCAGCAGAAGCTGGCGCAAGGCGCCGTGCTTGCCGTCAGCGTCGAGCCGACGGGCGGTTCGACGACCGGACAGCCGACCGGACCGGTCGTTGCCGCGGGCGACCTGAAGGGCATCTGATAAATCGTAAAACCATGACGTCACAATGAAGACAGCGGAAGTACATCTTCCGCTGTTTTCGTTTTGGATACGCTGCTGGAGATTAGAGGTTCGATCTCCGGAGATTAATTCGTCGACAAAATAAAGGAAATTTTTCCCGGCGCGCGGAAACTCAGGCAGTTCTATTTCGTATCTCCTCATGTTCCGAAAGAGGAAACAATAACCCCGAGGAGTTCGAACACTATGCGTAGAATCGCCACCCTTTTGCTCGCCGGTACCATTACCGTCTCCGCCCTCGCCACGGTCGCCTATGCCGAGAATCCGATGGTTGGCGGCGCCGCCATGTTCGCCAACAAGAACATCGTCGAGAACGCCGTCAATTCGAAGGACCACACCACGCTGGTCGCCGCGGTCAAGGCTGCCGGCCTGGTCGAGACACTGCAGGGCGCCGGCCCGTTCACCGTCTTCGCGCCGACCAATGAGGCCTTCGCCGCGCTTCCGGCTGGCACGGTCGAGTCGCTGCTCAAGCCCGAGAACAAGGACAAGCTCACCAAGATCCTGACCTGCCATGTCATCGGCGCCAAGGCGATGGGCGCCGATGTCGCCTCGATGGCCAAGGCCGATGGCGGCACCCACAAGGTCAAGACGGTCGGCGGCTGCGAGCTGTCGCTCAAGGCTGATGGCGGCAAGGTCACCGTGACCGACGAGAACGGCAATGTCGCCAATGTGACGATCGCCGACGTCGAGCAGTCGAACGGCGTCATCCACGTCATCGACAAGGTCCTGCTGCCGAAGATGTAACAAAGCCCCTGCCGCCGACGAACAGGCGGTAAGCTCCTGCAGATTGCGCGGCCCCGCCCCCGTGGGCCGAGCAAACGACCGAGCGCTCCATCCCGTCCGCAATAAGCGCGGAGCCGGTATGGAGCGTTCGTTTGCAGAGGCCCACCGTCGCCGGCTTTTGATTTTGCAGTGCCGGCCAGATCTGGCATAACAACCCGCAGGAGGATTTCTGTCATGAACCGTCGCGACTTGCTTTTGAGTGGCGTCGCCTTTGCGACCGTTGCCGGCGCGGCGGCAACGTTGCGCTTGGGCGGGCCCGCCAAAGCCGCCGAAACCTTCGAGGTCACCAAGACCGACGCCGAATGGCACGCCATCCTGTCTGACGAAGCCTTCAACGTGCTGCGCAAGGAGGGCACCGAATATCCCGGCACCAGCCCGCTGCTCAACGAGCACCGCAAGGGCATTTTCGCCTGCGCCGGCTGCGACCTGCCGGTCTATTCCTCGGAGACCAAGTTCGAATCCGGCACCGGCTGGCCGAGCTTCTGGCAGGAGATTGCCAACGCCGTCGGCAAGACCGAGGACCGTTCGCTCGGCATGACGCGTACCGAGGTCCACTGCCGCCGCTGTGGCGGCCATCTCGGCCATGTCTTCGACGATGGCCCGGCGCCGACCGGCCTGCGCCATTGCATCAACGGCGTGGCGCTCAGCTTCAAGCCGGCCACTGCCTGACCGTTCGGCGTCTTTTAGCGGGATTGGGGATTTGGCGCCGGTGTGACGACCGCCTCCTATCTCTTGAAATGGGGCGAAAACAGTCAACTTCAAGAATTGGCAGACGGCTTTTTATGCGTAGATTCCGCAGCCCTTAACGAGAGGGCCAGAACCTATGCAACGAACTGAAGCACGGGCTCGCGACGGCGAGCCCAAATCGACCGCCAAATCGACCGACGGTGTTGATGCGGACCGGCCGCGAATATCCCATTCCGTGGTGATCGCCGGCGGCGGCCCGACCGGGTTGATGCTGGCCGGCGAGCTTTCCCTGGCCGGCATCGATGTCGCCATCGTCGAGCGGCGCGAGAACCAGGACCTCGCCGGCGCGCGCTCGGGCGGCCTGCATTCGCGCACCATCGAGATCTTCGACCAGCGCGGCATTGCCGATCGGTTCCTGTCGCAAGGCCAGACCGCCCAGGTCGCGGGTTTCGCCGGCGTTTCGCTTGATATCAGCGACTTCCCCACCCGCCACAATTACGGGCTGGCGCTGTGGCAAAAGCACATCGAGCGCATCCTTGCCTGCTGGGTCGATGAACTTGGCGTCACGGTCTACCGTGGCCGCGAGGTGACAGGCTTCGTGCAGGATGCAGGCGGCGTCGATGTCGCGCTGACAGATGGCGGGTCGCTTCGTGCCGATTATCTTGTCGGCTGCGACGGCGGCAGAAGCCTCGTGCGCAAGGCGGGGGGCATAGAGTTCCCCGGTTCCGAGCCGACAACCAGCAATTTGATCGCCGAGATCGAGGTAACAGAAGAGCCGCAATGGGGTATCCACCGCGATGCCATCGGAATTCACGGCCTCAGCAGACTGGAAGACGGTACGGTGCGGGTGCTGGTGACCGAACGCGAGGTCGGGGCCGGCGGCGTGCCCACATTGCATGAGCTCAGCGAGGCGCTCATTGCCGTCTACGGCACCGATTACGGCGTCCACAATCCAACATCGCTGGCCCGCTTCACCGACATGACCCGGCAGGCAGCCTCATACCGCAAGGGGCGGGTGCTGCTGGCAGGCGACGCCGCGCACGTGCATCCACCGGACGGTGGACAGGGGCTGCAGACCGGCGTGCAGGACGCGGTCAATCTGGGCTGGAAGCTCGCCCAGGTGGTCAGGAAAACTGCGCCCGAAAGCCTGCTCGACAGCTACCAGGCAGAGCGCCACCCGATTGCCGCGCGTGTGATGAAAAACACCATGGCGTCGGTCGTGCTCCGTCGCGAAGACGAGCGCACCAAGGCGCTGCGCGATACAGTGTCGGAACTTCTCGGCATGGAAGAGCCGCGCAAGCGTTTTGCCGGCATGTTGTCCGGCCTGGACATCCACTACGATCTTGGCGAGGGGCATCCGCTGCTGGGGCGTCGCATGCCGGATCTCGACCTCGTCACCGCTGCCGGTCCGCTGCCGGTTTTCGCCCTGCTGCATGACGCTCGGCCGCTGCTGCTTAATCTTGGTGAGCCCGGCGCTTTTGGTATCGGCCAGTGGGTGGAGCGGATTCAGCTGGTCGACGCCAGCTACGATGGCGCATGGGAGCTTCCGGTGCTGGGGGCAGTCGAAGCCCCACGCGCAGTGCTGGTCCGGCCTGACGGTTATGTGGCCTGGGTCGGCGGCCCTGAAGCAGCCGGGCTAACCGACTCGCTGACCAAATGGTTTGGGCCGCCTGCCGCAGCATAGCGCGCCGGGTGTTCGACCAAGGAGCTTGACAACGATCGATGCTTAAGCGTGACCCCGGAAATCGGGGGTGATTTCCGGGGTCACACATGAGCGCGCCAGGCGGGGGGTCCGGCGCGCTCAATGGCCTCCGCCGCCGCTGCCCGCGGGCGGCGCCGGCTTGGCGATGACCAGGGTGAAGACCGCCATGGTCGCGAACAGCACGGTCAGCATGGTGAACACATCCATGAACGACAGCAGCGACGCCTGCTGCTGGACCATGCCCGACAGTTTGGAGATCGCCGCCTTGGTGGCGTCGAGGCCGGGAGTCTGCTGGAAGTCGAGCGTCATGTTCTGCAGCTTGGTCTGCGCCGCCGCACTGCCCCATTCCACATGCTCGGCCAGCCTGGCGTAGTGGAAGGCGCTGCGATCGATCAGCACGGTGTTGATGACGGCAAGGCCGACCGCACCGCCGAGGTTGCGGGTCAGGTTGAACAGGCCCGACGCGTTCTTCAGCCGGTCCGGCGGCAAGGTGCCGAGCGCAATGTTGTTGATCGGCACCATGCACAGCATCATCGAGCTGCCGCGCAGGATCTGCGGGATCAGCAATTCCCAGAAATCCCAGTCGGCGGTCAGATGCGTCATCCACCATGTGCCGGCAGCGAAGCCGAACAGCCCGATCATCATCATGATGCGCAAATCCATCTTGCTCGACAGGATGCCGGAAATCGGCGCAGTGACGAACATCGCCAGGCCGCTGACGAACAAGGCTTCGCCGATCATCATGGAATCGTAGCCGCGGATGCGCCCGAGGAACACCGGGTAGAGATAGGTCAGACCGTACAGGCCGATGCCGATGACGAAGGAGAACAGCGAACCGAAGGCGAAATTGACGTTGGTGAAGGCCCTGAGATCGACGATCGGCTCCTCGGCGGTGAAGGCACGCCAGAAGAACAGCGCCGCACCGACAACCATGATGATGGCGCAGATGAACACGGCCTGTTCCTGCAGCCAGTCATGGTTCGGACCTTCCTCGAGCACATATTCCATGCAGCCGAGAAACGCCGCCATGCCGGCAAGGCCCCACCAGTCGAACTTGCTGAACAGGCCGAGATTGGGCTTGTCGAAATCGATCAGGGTCCAGGTCGTGACCGTCACCAGAATGCCTGGAATGACATTGATGAGGAACAGCCAGTGCCACGACATGGCATGGCTGATATAGCCGCCGACGGTCGGGCCGATGGTCGGCGCCAGCGTCGCCACCAGGCCGATCATCGGCGACACCATGGCGCGGCGCGACGGCGGGAAGATGGTGAAGGCGGCGGCGAAAACGCTCGGGATCATGCCGCCGCCGATAAAGCCCTGGATGGCTCGGTAGACGATCATCTGGTCGATGTTGGTGGCGGTCGCGGCCAGCGTGCTGGCCGCCGTGAAGCCGGCCGCGGCGCCTGCAAACAGCACGCGCGTCGACAGCATCCGGCTGAGGAAGCCCGACAGCGGGATCATCACCACTTCGGCGATCAGATAGGCGGTCTGCACCCATGGGATTTCGTCGGAACTGGCGCTGAGGCCGGCCTGGATCTCGGCCAGCGAGGCTGAGACGATCTGGATGTCGAGGATCGCCATGAACATGCCGAACACCATCGCCAGGAAGGCGATGAGGCGGCGCGTCGAGATGGTCGTCGGCACCGCTGGCATGGCCGGCGCCGCTCCTGCTGTTATGGTTGCGGTTGCCATGGCGTTGCTCCCGGCTTTCGCTCAGTTCGCCGCGGCCGGAGCCGTGCGGCTGTCGACGGCGACAACGACGCTCAGGCCGGCGCGCAGCCTGCCTGCCTTCAGCACATCGGCCGGGACGTCGATGCGAACCGGGATGCGCTGCACCACCTTGGTGAAGTTGCCGGTGGCATTTTCCGGCGGCAGGAGCGAGAACACGGCACCCGAAGCCGGCGCCAGCGACGACACCGTGCCTTCGAAATCATGGCCGTCCGTGGCGTCGACCGAGACCCGAACCTTCTCGCCGGGCACCAGCTTGGCCAGCTGCGTCTCCTTGAAGTTGGCAACGATGTAGAGCTTGTCCAGCGGCACCACGACGGCGAGCTTCTGGCCGGGGCTGACGAGGTCGCCCTGCTCGACCGAGCGGTTGCCGACGACGCCGTCATAAGGCGCCTTGAGCACGGTGAAGGACAGATCGCGCGCGGCCTTGTCGCGGTTCAGCCGCAGCGAAGCCAGCGTGCTGGCCGATTCGGCGCGCTGCGCTTCGAACACGCCGATATTGGCCTGTGCGGCTGCAATCTGCGCGTCGGCGCCGACAAGGGCCGCATTGGCCTGGTCGAGAGCGGTCTGGGCATCGTCCAGTTGCGCCTGCGTGCCGACATGCGTCTTGACCAGTTGCGCGGCGCGCTGCTGGGCGCGAGCGGCGTTGTCGGCTGCCGCCTGGTCGGCGACCTTGTGCGCCTGCGCCTGTTGCAGCGAAGCTTGCGCCGCCTTGGTCTGCGCGTCGATACGGTCGAGCGTCTTGGCCAGCGTGGCGATCTGCGCCTCCGCCTGGGCAACGGCTATTCTGTAGTCGCCGTCGTCGATCGTCAGCAGCGGATCGCCGGCCTTGACCTGCTGGTTCTCCGAGACCTTGACTTGATCGACATAGCCGGAAATCTTCGGCGAGACGAACGACATGTCGGCCTGGACATAGGCATCGTCGGTCGAAATCAGGAACCGGCCGTCGGTCCAGTAATTATAGCCATACCAGGCGCCGGCACTGAGCAGAGCGAGGCCGATGATCGGCAGCATCAACGAGCGAGCCGACCGCTTCTTCTTGGCCGGCACCTCGGCCAAAACTTCGGCGGCAGGCTTGATGGGCGCTTCCGGCGCTTCGATAACCGGCGAGACCTTGGCGTTGGGAAAGGGGCGGACTTCGGCGGTGGTTGGCGTGTTCGAGGACATGATATCTCGCTACCGTAGCTACATAAGGAAAATGTGTTATACTGAACCGTTCGGTTCGATGCGAACGTTGACATAGCGCTAAGGCGGGCCCATATCAAGAGCAATCGAACCGCTCGGTTCGAATTATTTCGCGAGGTGTGACTTTAATGGCCGACACGTTACCCGACGTCGAAAATGATCGGTGCGATGTGCTGGATAGTGCGCGTCGCGGCCGCCCGGCGGCGGGCCAGGATCCGGTCAAGCGCAGCCAGATCATTGAGGGCGCGCGGCGCGTGTTCATCGACAAGGGCTTCGAAGCGGCGTCGATGAACGACATTACCCGCGAGGCCGGCGTCTCCAAGGGCACGATCTATGTCTACTTCGCCAACAAGGAAGAGCTGTTCGAGGCGCTGATCGAGGAAGAGCGCGGCACCATCTTCAAGAACATGTACGACATGCTCGACCGCGCCGACGATCTGCGCCAGACGCTGGTGAAATTCGGCAAGGTGCTGTCGATGAAGATCACCTCGGCCAAGGTCATCCAGGCGCAACGCACCGTGATCGGCGCCTCCGACAGGATACCGGACATGGGCGCGCGGTTTTACGAACGTGGCCCCAAACGCGGCCACGACAAGGTGGTCAAGTTCCTCAATGCAGCCATCGAACGCGGCCTGCTCAAGATCGATGATGTCGATCTTGCCGCCTATCAATTCACCGAACTGTGCCTCGCCGGCCTGTTTCGCCAGTGCATCTTCGCCTACCGCACCAAGGCGCCGAGCCAGGATGAAATCGACTACATCGTGCGGTCGGGCGTCAGCCTGTTCCTGAAGTCCTACGGCACCGAAAAGCTTGCCGAGGAAGAAAGCCATCAGATGATCGCGCTCGAGGCGAAGTCCAAGGCAAAGGCCTAGTTAGCCAAAGGTCTTTTTTCGCAACTCCGGACGGAAAACCGCTTCACACTTTTCCCGGAGTTGCTTTTAACCGCCATTGGCCGCCAGCACGATCGCCGCGCGCAGTTCGTCCAGACCCTCGCCCTTTTCCGACGACGTGGCGAGCACGAACGGAAACGCCGCCGGTCGCTTCTTGATCTTCAGTAATGTCTCTTCGATCAGCCGCGGCACGCCGGCGGCCTTGATCTTGTCGGTCTTGGTCAGCACGATCTGGTAGGACACCGCCGCCTTGTCGAGCAGTGACAGCACCTCGTCGTCCTTGGCTTTGATGCCATGCCGGGAATCGATCAGCACATAGACTCGCTTCAGCGTCACGCGGCCCTTGAGATAATCGAAGACCAGCTTGGTCCAATCGTCGACTTTTTCCTTCGGCGCGCTGGCATAGCCGTAGCCCGGCATGTCGACCAGCGCCATTGGCGGCAAGTCGGTGCCTTCGCCGGAAAACCCGCCCGGCACGAAATAGTTGAGCTCCTGCGTGCGCCCCGGCGTGTTGGAGGTGCGCGCCAGCCCGTTATGGCCGACGAGCGCATTGATCAGCGACGACTTGCCGACATTGGAGCGGCCGGCAAAGGCGATCTCAGGCGGCCCCTCCGGCGGCAGGAACTTCATCGCCGGCACGCCGCGGATGAAGATCCACCCCTTGGTGAACAGGTCGGTGCCGATGACGGTGTTGCCCAGCGCGTTCAAATCGCTGCCTCCAGCCTGGAAATATCGGCGCCTCGGATGGCGTTGAGGTTGCGGCCGATCTTGTCCACCGGCCAATTCCACCACGCCACAGCCAGCAACCGCCGCACCGTCCTGTCGTCGAAACGCATCTTCACCACCTTTGCCGCATTGCCGGCGACGATCGCATAGGCCGGCACGTCATGCGTCACCACCGATTTCGCCGCCACGATGGCGCCATTGCCGACCGACACGCCGGGCATGATCACCGCATCCATGCCGATCCATACATCATTGCCGACCACCGTGTCGCCGCGCACTTCCTGTGACCACGTCTTCGGGTCGAAGCCTTGCTCCCAGCCATGGCCGAAAATGTTGAACGGATAGGTGGAAAAGCCGGACATGGCATGGTTGGCGCCGTTCATGATGAAGCGCGCGCCCTCCGCGATGGCGCAGAACTTGCCGATGATCAGCTTGTCGCCGATGAAGGGATAATGATGCAGCACGCATCGCTCGGCGAATTTGTCCGGTCCGTCCGGATCGTCATAATAGGTGAAGTCGCCGATCTCGATATTCGGCGCGGTGACCAGGGGCTTCAGGAAGCCGACGCGGGTGTGCATCGGGATCGGGTGCTTGATGTCTGGGTTGGGTCCGTCCATGGCGAGATCCGTCGAGAGTGGCGCAAATTAAAGCCGCCATTCTAGATGGCGTGATCCGCCCTATAGCACCAATCGCCCGATGAGCGAGCCCTGCTGGGCTTCGATGTTCAGTTCGTGCCGCGGCAGATCACGATCAGGTCGACCGCAGCGCAGTCGCCTAAGGCGCCCTGAAACGAAAAACGGGGCCCTGCGAAGGACAAGCAGGACCCCGTGGTGGCGAAGACGGCTTCAAAAGAATGGCACCTCGCCGTGAGGTGGGGAAGGCAGACCGAGAAAGCCCGTCGCAGCCCGCCGTCATTCGCCGTTGCCTAAAACCGTTACTTCGGCAACAGCACCTTGTTGACGACGTGGATGACGCCGTTCGACTGGTTGACGTCGGCGACCGTTACCTTGGCGGCGCCGCCGGATTCGTCGACGATATAAAGCGCGCCTTTTTTTACCTCGGCGATCAGCGTGTCGCCGCTGACGGTCTTCATTTCATACTTGCCACCCATCGCCTTGGCCTTGGTCATCATATCCTTGGCGGAGATCTTGCCGGCCACGACATGGGCGGTCAGGATCTTGGCCAGCTTGTCCTTATTTTCGGGCTTCACCAGCGTGGCGACGGTGCCGGCCGGCAGTTTCTTGAAGGCGGAATCGGTCGGCGCAAACACCGTGAAGGGTCCCGCGCTTTCCAGCGTGTCGACCAGGCCGGCGGCCTTGACGGCGGCAACCAGCGTCTTGTGGATCGGCGAGTTGAGGGCGTTCTCGACGATGTTCTTCGAGGTCAGCATCGCAGCGCCGCCAACGGCGGGATTGGCGAGCGTATAGGCCGTCGTAGCTGCGAGGCCCGATAGAGCCAGGCCGGCGGAAAAGCAGAATGCCTTGAGGATGGACTTTGCCATTGGAGAACCCTTCTGGTGCGACAATTGTTGATTCGATTGTCGGGAAGAGTTACGCGGCGATTGCGGGAAAGTTTCGGTGCAGAGTAAAAAACGATAATGATAACAAATACTTATAGGCGAATGCCCATTCCACGCGCCGCATCCCCGCGATGGACATGACGGGGTCACGGATCAAAAACAGCGGTCTTCGGATTAGAGCTGATCGGTGTTGATCGGCCTTGGCGGTACAAGCAGCAGCCACGCCGGTTGCACGCCGCAAGTTTCGCGCCTCACGGGAACGTGATGCGCGCCTCGTCCACAAAAACCCCGGACGAGCCGGGGCTTTGATTGCCACGCTGTTTATTCAGCTGGCGAGGGTTTCTTTCGGAACAATGCCGTCAGATTGTCCCATAATTCGATCTTGGCGCCCTGGCGCTTCATGATCACGCCTTGCTGCAGGATCGACAGCGTGTTGTTCCAGGCCCAGTAGATGACGAGGCCGGCCGGGAAGCTGCCCATCATGAAGGTGAAGATCACCGGCATCCAGGTAAAGATCTGCGCCTGCGTCGGATCCGGCGGCGTCGGGTTCATGCGCATCTGCAGGAACATGGTGATGCCCATGACCACCGCCCAGGCGCCCATATGCGGCAGGAAGGCCGGTGGCGCGAAGGGCAGCAGGCCGAACAGGTTGAAGACCGAGGTCGGATCGGGCGCCGCCAGATCCTGGACCCAGCCGAAGAACGGCGCGTGCCGCATCTCGATGGTGATGTAGAGCACCTTGTAGAGCGAGAAGAACACCGGGATCTGCAGCGCCACCGGCCAGCAGCCGGCGAGCGGATTGATCTTCTCGGTCTTGTACAGCTCCATCATCGCCTGTTGCTGCTTCATCTTGTCGTCCGCGTATTTCTCGCGGATCTCGAGCATCTTGGGCTGCACCTTCTTCATGTTCGCCATCGACGCATAGGATTTGTTGGCGAGCGGGAAGAAGAGGGTTTTGACGACGACGGTGGTGGCAAGGATGGCCAGACCGAAATTGCCGAAGAATTTGTACAGCGTGTCGATCAGGTAGAACATCGGCTTGGTGATCCAGATGAACCATCCCCAATCGATCAGCCGGTCGAACAGCCTGATCTGGCGGTCCTGGGCGTAGGCGTTGATCTTGTTGACTTCCTTGGCGCCGGCGAAGATCTCGGTCTCGACCGTCGCCGACTGGCCGGCGGCAATGGTGATCGGGTCGGTGAGGAAGTCCGACTGGTAGCGCGGGCGGCCATTGTCGTAATAGGCATAGTGCGGCTGGAACGGCTGCTTCTCGGTCGGCACCAGGGTAACCGCCCAATATTTGTCGGTGATGCCAAGCCAGCCATCGGTCGATTTGCTCGGCGTATAGAGCTTGTTCTTCTCGATGTCGGCGTATTTGTGCTCCTGCAGGCCTTCGGTTCCCGTGACGCCGATCAGGCCTTCATGCAGCACATAGGAGCTGGCGACGGCCGGCTTGTCGAAACGGATGACGCGGCCGTAATTGGACAGCGTGACGGGGGTCGAGGCTGAATTCTGCACCGCATCGGAAACGGTGAACATGTAGTCGCCGTCGACGGAGATCGTGCGCTTGAAGGTCAGGCCCTTGTCGTTGGTGAAGGTCAGCGTCACTGGCGTCGCCGGCGTCAGCGTCGCATTGCCGTCGACGCTCCAGACCGTTTCCGGGCCCGGCACCGTGCCGGTCGTGTCGCTGCCGACAAAGCCGATCTCGGCATAATAGCCGGTGGGCAGCGCCTGCGGATTGAGCAGCTGGATCTGCGGCGATGTCTTGTCGACCGTCTCGGTGTAGTGCTTGAGCTTTAGGTCGTCGAGACGCGCGCCGGCCAGGTTGATCGAGCCCGACAGGCTCGGCGTGTCGATGTTGACGCGGGCCGTCTTGGCCACTTCCTGCGCGCGGCCTTCCGGCGTCGTGACATAGGTGCCGGGCGCGTTTGGAATGGCGCCGGGCGCTGCGGGCGCCGGCGTGCCGCCGGGGTTGGCGGCCTCGGCCGCCTTCTTCTGCTCCGCCGCCCGCTGCTCTTCGATGCGGGCCGCCTCGCGCTGCTGTTCGCTGCGCGGCAGCACATAGAAATATTGCCACAGCCCGAGGATCAGCACCGACAAGACGATGGTGATGTAGAAGTTCCGGTTGTTTTCCATCGAAAGCCCTTGGCCTATCGTGTTCCGCTGAGACGGCGGGAGAGTTCGGCCTTCAACTGGCCGAACGGAATGGTGAGCACGTCTTCACGCCCGACGATGACATAGTCATTGCCGGGCGCCATGTCACTTGCGGCATGGGTGCGCACGGCTTCTTTCAGCCGCCGCCTGACGCGGTTGCGGACAACCGCATTGCCGACCTTCTTGGTGACGGTGAAGCCGACGCGCGGCGGCAGGCCGTCATTGCGGTCGAGAACTTCGACGAGAAAAAGCCGCCCGCGCCGCTTTTCACCGCGGCGGACGGCCAGGAATTCCGCACGTTTCAGAAGCCGCTTGGGGTTTGGTCCCACTGGCTTGCCGGTTGCGGGCAACGATCTCGTCTTCCGTTCAGGCGCTGAGCCGCTTGCGGCCGCGGTTGCGGCGAGCTGCGACGACGCCGCGACCACCCTTGGTGGCCATGCGAGCACGGAAACCGTGCCGGCGTTTGCGGACGAGTTTGGACGGTTGGTAGGTACGCTTCATTTGTTTTAATACCGCGGGGTGCGGCCCTTCTTGATTCTGTCACTGTGTAACAGGAGCTTTGCCGGGCCGGCATTGGCGCGATCGAAACCGCGCCGGGACGAATGGCCCGAGCGTGAGCGGCTTATAGAAAGAAGGGTTTTGGGAGTCAATCCAGCGCGAACTATGAGTTCGTCGCAGCGCGAACACCCAGTTCGAGGCGGTCTTTTATTGCTGGCACCATCGTCCAACGAAGGATGAAATTGGCAAAAAAGCCGCAATCGCCTAATCTCAACCGATCAAGCGTTTGTGAAGACAGGCCTTAATGAGCGAAGTTGCATCAGCGGATGAAGGGAGCGGCCCGGCGACAGCCGATGCCAGCCCGGCGACCGTTCGCCCGGTTGCGAGCCGTTCGGTGCCCAATCGTTCAGTGCCCTTGGCGCGCGGCCTGTCGACCAAGCTGCTCTTGCTCACCATTGTCTTCGTGCTCCTGGCCGAAGTCCTCATTTTCCTGCCCTGGATCGCCAGCTACCGCCTGGCCTGGCTGAAGGAGCGGCTAAGCACCGCTGCCGCGGTGTCGATCGTGCTGGTGCAGGGCGAGCCCAATTCGCTCTCCCGCGCCGCCCAGAACGACGTGCTGATGGCAATCGGCGCCAAGGCGATCGCGGTGCGCGACGGCGGCGTGTCGCGCCTGCTGGTGGTGGCCGAGATGCCGCCGCAGGTCGACGAGCATATCGATATCGCCAATGTCGGCATGATCAAGGGCATGACCGGGGCGCTGGATACGCTGTTCTTCGGCGGCAAGCGCATGCTCAGGGTGTTCGGCCCGGTCGGCGACAGCGACAAGGAATTCGAGCTGATCATGCCCGACTATTCCCTGCGCAACGCCATGCTGCGCTATTCGCGCAACGTCGCCTTCGTCTCGCTGCTGATCTCGCTGTTCACCGCAATGCTGGTCTATGCCGCGATCGACCTGATCATGATCGGCCCGATCCGCACCATGACGCGCTCGATGCTGTCCTTTTCCGAGGCGCCCGACGATCCAGGGCGCATCATCCACCCGGCCGCCCGTGCCGACGAGATCGGCGTTGCCGAGCGCGAACTGTCGCAGATGCAGGAACGGCTGCAAAAGATGCTGTCGGAGCAGAAGCACCTTGCCGACCTTGGCCTCGCCGTCTCCAAGATCAACCACGACATGCGCAACATCCTGGCCTCGGCGCAGCTGATGTCGGACCGCTTGCGCCTGGTCAAGGACCCGACGGTGCAGGCCTTCGCGCCAAAGCTGTTGCGCGCGCTCGACCGAGCCGTTTCCTATTCCGAAGGCGTGCTCCACTATGGTCGCACGCAGGAGCCGGCGCCCTCACGCCGCCGCTTGCGGCTGCGCCAGCTGGTCGACGACGTCCACGGCCTGCTCGACATCGAGGACGGCATCGAGTTCGTCAATGCCGTCGAGCTCGCTTTCGAGGTCGATGCCGATTCCGACCAGCTGTTTCGCGTGCTCACCAATCTGTGCCGCAATGCGGTGCAGGCGATGGCGGCCGACGCCGAGAGCGCGCTGGTGCGCCGGCTCGCCGTATCGGCCGAGCGCATAGGCAGCGTAAGCCGCATCATTGTCACCGACACCGGTCCCGGCCTGCCGGCGAAGGCGCGAGAAAACCTGTTCGCGGCGTTTCGCGGCTCGGCCCGCAGCGGCGGCACCGGCCTTGGCCTGGCCATCGCGCACGAACTGATCCGCGCCCATGGCGGCACGGTGGAGCTGGTCGAATCGATCGGCGGCCGCACCACCTTCGCCGTCACCATCCCCGACCAGCCGGTCCGCCTCGACCAGGCCCGCAACGGCCTGCGCCGCCCTGCCTGAGCTGTATTTAATATTCAGCCGAAGCCGGACTGAGCTGAATCTCAGCACCCCTTGATCGGCACCGTCGAAAGCAGCTGCGACAAAACTTTTGCCGGATTGGCTTGCTTTTCGGAAATTCAGTCGCTAGGGAACACGTCTTGTCGCGGCCGGTCGTCAGGATCGGTTAGCGGGGCTATGTAAAGCATGGCCTGTTGCGCGCCCGTAGCTCAGCTGGATAGAGCACCAGACTACGAATCTGGGGGTCAGGAGTTCGAATCTCTTCGGGCGCGCCATTCCCGCCGAAACTGTGATTTCCTGCGATCCGCTAGCCGGTCTTGGGCTCGCATATGAAGAGCATGTTGCTGAGCACCGCCTCATTCGAGTACTGGAGAACTGGACGCCGCCTATTCCGGGCTTCTTCATTTATTACCCCAGTCGTCAGCCTGACTGCGCTATAAACGCGCTGCGATGTTCTTGAAATGGTCCGGTACGCGGCGACTGTTATCTGGGCGCGGCGACGCGGAACGCTCGCTCGCGCCGCCGCGCAGCAGGCTCACTTTTATTCCGCTTTCCCGGATCAGGGCCCAATAGGCCTCGCCCCAGCCAGATACCGCTCATTGTGAAACGGCTCGGCGTGGGTGCTGTCCGGGCTCCACATGTGGCGGTGGGTCTCGGTAAGATTGCCGAGATAGACATGCAGGGCGCCTGAGCGGGCGTTGCCGGTGTTGGCGACCGCGTGCACAGTATCAGGGGTCATGTGCACCACCGCGGGCGCCGCGACGTCGTGGCGTTCCGGCGCATCGATCTCGCTGCCGTCGACGGGATAGATGAAGTTGGTCTCGCTGCCCTTGTAGATGCCGATCAGCGCATCCATCAGATGGTTGTGCGGCGGGTACTGCAGGCCGGGCGACAGCGTGATGTGGTAGATGGTCAAGTCAGGGCTGGCGTGCAGCAGCACCTCATCGTCGTCTTCCTCATGCGCGAGCACGCCTGATGCATGGAAGCGATCGGTGTGTTCGCGCAGCACCGCCTTGACCCGTTCGAAGACATGAGCACCACCTTTGGCTGCGTTGACGATATCGGCGGTTACGGCGTAAAGAGGCGAGTTGGCGGCAAGAGACATTTGTCGTCATCTCCATTGGGAAGCTCAACCAATACAACTGAGATGCTCAGGCTAGCGAATGCCGACAGACCCGTCAACCGGATGCTCGAAACGGGCAAGCAGACTACGCGGGCAGACTACGCGGGCAGACCACACGGGCAGGCAGATATGGCTCTTCCGAAATCAGTGTCACCGTCCGCCGTCAAGGCGCCGTCGACCGCCGACATATTGCGCAGCGAGGAAGCTTATGAGCAGCTGAAGAGCGACATCGTCGCCTGCGTCCTGCAACCCGGCGAAAGCCTGACCGAAAAGCAGATCGGCGACCGCTACCAGATCAGAAAGGCGACGATCCGCTCGGCTTTGGCCCGCCTGACGCAGGAAGGGCTGATCAAGAGCGAGCCGCGCCGCGGCTATGTCATCGCACCGCTCAGCCTGCGCGACGTCAACGAGATCTTCGACGTCCGCAGCCTGATCGAACCGGAAGTGTTCCGGGTGGCCGCGGCAAACCTCACCGAACGCGGGCTCGACGACATCAGGCTGGCGGCGCAGAAGGTGCTGAAGCCGGAGACGCTGCGCAGCCATGTCGCCTTTCTGGCGGCCGACCGCGCCTTTCGCCTGGCCCTGGCCGAACTCTCCGGCAATCTGCGGCTGGTTCGCCTGCTCGACCAAACGCTCGACCAGTCGGAGCGTGTCCTCCATCTCGGCTTCAAATCGCGCGACTTCACGCAAGCGATCATCGGCCAGCAGAAGGAGTTGGTGCTTGCCTGCGAGCTGGCCGAAGTCTCGGCCATCGCAAAGCTTGCCCGCTCGCAGTGCCTGTCGCTCAAGAAGCAGGTGCTCGAGGCCTTGCTCGCCGGCTCCAAGCTGCAGGACGCCAATTTGCAAAGCTTCGCCTGAGGCGCGAAGCCCGCGCTCTCTGGCCGATGCTTACTCGTCGATGAAGCGGATGTCCGCATCGGCAAGGCAATAGGGCGCGTAGCGGAAATCGCGGATATGGCTGACCTTTCCATCCTGCCAGTCGACCAGCATGAAGCCGCGCACGGCGTCATCTCCCGCTTGCGGGCTGCGGATCAGGATGGCCGGCCTGCCGTCGACGAAGCCGAGCGACAGCGCCCAATCCTGGACACGGTCGTAATTGCCGAAATAGTTGGAAACCTGCGCCTTGCCGCGCATGCGGGTGCGATTGACGACTTCAAGCTGGATGTCCTCGGCAATCAACGCGCGCACGGCGTCGAAGTCGCGCGCGTTGAACAGGTCGACATAGCGGCGCAGGCGCCGCTCGTCACCGGCGTCGAGTTTTGGGGCAGGCGCCTGCTCGTCCTGTGACGCCAGCAGGCGCAGCTGCGACCGCCCGCGATGCAGCGCTGCCTTGGTCGCGGCCAGGGTCGCGCCGGACACTTCGCAGGTTTCGTGCAGGCTGAGGCCAAGCACGTCGACAAGGATCACGGCGCTGCGCTGCACTGTTGCCAGCTGCATGAAGCTTCGCAGGCTGGCGGCGGTGGCGAGCCTCGCATCGGCGCTTGCGGAGGGGTCTTCGATCGTCGTCATGTCGGTCTCGCTCATGCGCGCCTGCTCCCGCTGGCGCCGGCGCAGATGATCCTGCGCGGCATTGTGGGCTATGCGGAACAGCCATTGCTCCGGACGCTCGACGGCGGCGTCGCCGTCGATGGCCTGCAGTGCCTTGATCAGTGTCTCCTGGACGATGTCCTCGCCATCGATCACCGAGCCGGCCATGCGGGCGCAGTAGCGGTGCAGCTTCGGTCGCAAGGAGCCGAGCATCGCCTCCAGGGCAACGCGGTCGAGTTTTGCTGTGTTCATCCTGTCCGTTCCCTAAATGCCGGTCTTTGCATTCAAGCCGGCACGACCTCGCCGGCCAGCATACGATAATTGCCGACGATCTTTGCCGGCGATCTGGCAAGCGGCGTCGAGCGGCGTCCGGCATGATCGGCGCTGAAGGCCTTGAAGGCTGTGAGCCCGGTCAGGCCGTCGCCATCCTGGCTGACAAGATGGATGAACTCGCCATTCTCCAGTTCCAGGACGAGGTAGCGCACAGATTGCGGCTTCGTGTCGTCGAGTGCGTCGAACACCTGTGCAACCAGCATACGGTTCTCGGCGATGCTTTCGTCCTTCACGCCGTAGCGGATGAGATTGCAGCCCATTGTCGTCTCCTGTTTTTCAACTCTGCACAGAGAAGACGTTTCGCGGCCTCGAAAAGATTCGTCGCCCGGCGAATCTTTTCGATCGTCCGGATCGTCTTTCCCGTCGACGGCTGCGCGGCAGCCGTCCAGGAGCAGGAGAGACCCATCATGCACATCCAGTTTGCCGAATTGCCGGTGTTCGACCAGGACCGCGCCAAGGCCTTCTACACCGGACATCTTGCTTGCCAGGTGGCGGAGGACCAGCTGATGGGCGACAGCGGCTGGCGCTGGATCGAGCTGACATTTCCCGGCGCCGTCACCAATTTGCATTTCGTCAAACGCCCCGATGACACGCCGGGCACTGAGCCCGTGCTGGTGCTCGTTGATGGCGATGTCGAGGCAACGGTCGCGGGCCTGAAGGCGCGCGGCGTCGAAATCATCACCGAGCCGCAGGAAGCGCCTTGGCAGCCGGGCCGCACGGTCGCCGAATTCCGCGACAGCGAGGGCAACCGCATGGTTGTCGCCAGCAAATGATCGGACCCGGCGCAAAGCCGAACTTTGACATGAGAACAACAGGAGAGATGGACATGACCCCCCAAACGTCGACGCTGAAAGTACCGGGCGCCAGCCTCTATTATGAGATGCGCGGTTCCGGCCCCGTACTGTTGATAATCCCCGGCGGACCGCAGGACGCCGGCGTCTTCGCCGATGTCGCGGGCCACCTCGCCGACCGCTACACGGTGGTCGCCTATGATCCGCGCGGCAATTCGCGCAGCACCTTCGACGGAGAGCCGCAAGAGCAGGACCTCGATGTCCATGGCGACGATGCCGCGCGATTGATCGAGGCGCTTGGCGCCGGACCGGCCTATGTGTTCGGCACCAGCGGCGGCGCCCAGATCGGGCTCAACCTCGCCGCCCGCCATCCCGGCCGGGTTCGTGCACTGGTGGCGCATGAGCCGCCCAGCATGATGCTGCTCCACGACCCGTCGCCGTCACTGGCCGGCATGCGCGACCTGCACGACACCTATCGCAGCCAGGGTGTCGAGGCGGCGATGCAGAAATTCTTCAGCGAGAACAGCCTGTCGGAAGGGCCGGGTCAGGATGAAGCCGGGCCGCAGGACGGACCGCCTTCGTTCGAACCGTCGCCCGAGGAGGCCGAGACCTTTGCCAGGGTCAGCGGCAATTTCGAATACTGGCTGGCGCATGGCGTCATGCCGCTGTCGCTCTACCGTCCTGATATCGAGGCGCTGCGCGGCCGCCCGGTCGTGGTCGGCATCGGCGAAGAGTCCATCGGCCAGCCGATCGACGGCATGGGCAAGGCGCTGGCCGACAGGCTCGGCAGCAAGCGCGCCGCCTTCCCCGGCGACCATATGGGCTTTGCGCCCTATCCCGATCGCTTCGCCGAGACCTTGCACCTGACGCTCAGAGGCGCGTGAGATCGTCAGTCCAATAGGAAAGGAGCGTCCGCATGCACAATGCCCTTCTCCCATGAAATTACCGGCTAAGATTGGTGTATCAGACGGCCTCCCAGCCTTCCTTGGCACCGGCGCGGAAGATGGCGTCGATGACCTTCTGGTTGAGTACGGACTCCTCCAGCGTGAAGATACGCTCCTTGCCGCCCTGTGCCGCCCTGGCAAACGTCTCGACCTCGCGCCGGTACTGTTGCGTGCCGGGAAAGCGGAACACCTGCGCCTCGGTGTGGTTCTGGTTGTGCAATTCGATGCGGTGATGGTCGTAGAGCCCGGCATTGAACGGCGAGAACACCTCGATGAAACCCTTCTCGCCGTGGAACACCATCACCTGCCGCGCCGCCATCTGCGTCGACAGATAGAAGGACAGTTCGAAATCGCCGAAATCGGCGCGGATCGAGGAATAGATGTCGGTGCCGAATTTCTTGTCGCGCTCGATCGTCGCCTGCACGCGCAGCGGCTCCTTGCCGGTCGAAAACCGCGTCGACACCGTCGGATAGACGCCGATATCAGGCAGCGCGCCGCCGCCGAGATCGAGCTGGTTGCGCATGTTGGTGGGATCGACATTGTAATAGGAGAAGGCGCCCTGCACATGGCGCAGCCGGCCGATGGCGCCATCGGCGATGAGATCGCGCACCTTGATCCATTGCGGGTGGTAGATGACCATGAAGGCCTCGCAGACCAGCACCTTCTTCTGGTCGCGCAGCTTGATCAGCGGCGCGATGTCCTTGGCGTCGAGCGCCAGCGGCTTCTCCACCAGCACATGTTTTCCCGCTTCGATGGCCTTGGCCGTCCATTCGACATGCTGCGAGGTCGGCAGCGGGATGTAGACGCCGTCGACGTCTTTCGAAGCGAGCAGCTCCTCATACGAACCAAAGGCATGCCTGGCGCCGAACCGCTTGCCCAGGGCCTCGGCCTTCGACAGGTCGCGGCTGGCGATCGCGGACAAAACGCCATTCTCGGCCTCGACGATTGCCGGCAACAATTGCTCGCGGCCGATCTTGGCCGTCGACAAAACACCCCATCGGAACATCAGGCTTCTCCTATCGATTTACAGGCGAGGAGGTTTGCCCGAAATTGCGGGAAAAGCCAATGCGGATCGCTGGTCCTGCTAGCCTCGCTTGCCCGTCAGCGTCATGTCGAAATCGACGATATTCGAATAGATCGGCGTGCCGACATCCATGCCGTACCGGGAGCGCAGCACCTTGCCGGTGACGTGGAATTTAATGACGCCGCCCTTCAGCCCGCCGAGCTCGGCAGTGAATTTTTCCGCAAACGTCTTGCCGCACGCCGTCAGCCGGCCGCTGACCAGCGCCGTGGTGTCGCTGGTTCGGGTTACGCTGGTCGAGCGGAACTGGATTTCGGGGCTGTTGGCCACGTCGAACACCGCATCGGAGCGCAGGAAGGCGTCGATGCGGCCCTGGCCGGTGCCGACGCTTTCGGGATAGATGGTGAAGTTGACCGCGGAACGGCCGACATCGCTGTTGTCGATGCGGATGGAGCCCTTGAAGCGGCCAAAGGCGCCGTCGAGGCCGCCGCCACCGACCTTGCCGATGGAGAAGCGAATGCTGGAGCTGGCCGGGTTGACCGTGTAGCTGCCGGCGGCGTCGCCGAGGTCCACAGCGGCGGAGACAGGCATGGCAAGGCAAGCGGCAACAGCCGCCAATCCGAAGATGCGCGCATACATGGGTTTTGTCCTTCTGGGGCAGGCGAAGTGTTGCGCCCTCACTCCAATGAACGAATGCGCGGCGCGCGCTATTCCATGTCCTGATCTGACGAAGGCGTGATCATGCGCGTGAGCACGCTGTCGCGCAGCCAGAAATGATGCCGCAGCGCCGCCAGCGCATGCAGCGCAACCAAGGCAATGCCGGCATAGGCGAGATACCAGTGTGCTGCCGCCCAGAAGTTTTCCGCCGCATCGGACACGCCGAGCGGCAGGTTCGGCATCACGAACAGATTGAACGGCATGCTGGGTATCTCCAGCATCGACACCGAAACCAGTGCCCAGCCGGACAGCGGCACCGCGAGCTGGAAGCCATAAAGTGCCAGATGCGCCAGCGGCGCCGTCCGACGCTCCAGGCCTCCGACCGAGGCCGGCAAGGCCGGGGCCGTATTGCCGAGCCGCCAGGCAATGCGCAGGATGAGGAGGCCGAGCAGCAGGAAGCCGAAGGATTTGTGCAGCTGGATCAGCTCGAAGGCGGTGCGCTGGCTGGTCAACCGCACCATGATGAAGCCGAGCATGAACTGGCCGATGAACAGGATGCCGATCAGCCAGTGGAGGACGATCGCCGCCCAGCCGTAGCGGGTTGAGTTGTTGGTGATGAATGCCGGCATGGCTGGTGAACGAATGGCAGCTGGGCTTTCTTCCACCCTCCCCCTTGTGGGGAGGGTCGGCGCGAAGCGACGGGGTGGGGGTAGCGCCCTACGAAGACTCCCACCCCGATCCGCTACGCGGATCGACCCTCCCCACTAGGGGGAGGTGGCTAAGCACCGACCTTGAAGAAATCCACAAACGCCCGCAGCGCCGGGCGCATCTGGCGGCGGCTGGGGTAGTAGACGAAGAAACCGTCGAAGGGCGGACACCAGTCTTCCAGCACGCGGATCAAGCGACCGTCGGCGAGCGGCGCGCGCACATAATCGTCGAAGACGAAGGCGAGCCCAGCGCCGTCGACCGCCGCCTGGGCGATCAGATGGTCTTCGTCGAGGATCAGCGGCCCTTGCGCCGCGATCTCGATCTCTTCGCCATCCTTCTCGAATTCCCAGCGGTAAAGAATGCCGCTGGAAAAACGGAAGCGGATGCAGCGGTGGTCGGCAAGATCGCGCGGATGGCGGGGTCTTGGCATGGTCGCGAAATAGGATGGCGCGCCGACCACGGCGCCGCGAAGGTCCGGTCCGATGCGCACCGCGATCATGTCGCGCTGCAGGCTCTCACCGAGCCGCACGCCGGCATCGAAGCCGCCTTCGACGACGTCGGTGAAGCGATCCTCGATGACGATTTCCAGGACGATGTCAGGATAGGCCGCGGCAAAGCCGCCGAGCCTGGGCGTCAATGCCAGGTGGGCCGCGGTGCGCGGCACGGTCAGCCGCAGGTTCCCGGCCGGCCGGTCGCGCGCCTCGATCGCCGTTTCCAGCGCCAGATCGATCTCGGACAGCGCCGGCCGCAGCCGTTCGAGCAGCTGCGCGCCCTCCTCCGTTGGTGCCACGCTGCGGGTGCTGCGCGCCAAAAGCCGCACGCCCAGCCGCGCCTCCAGGCTGGACACGGCATGGCTCACTGCCGAGGGCGCGATGGCCAGTTCGCGCGCCGCGCCGCGAAAACTACCGCATTGGGCGACTGTTGCCAGTACAGCGAGTTGAGAAAGATGCGCTCGGTTCATTGCTCTATTTTATAGAACAGCCCGTGCGAATGACAGCTAATTATCGAACGTAAAGCTAGGCGCTATCTCTCTTTCATCGCAACAAGGAGATGCGCCATGAAAACCCGCAAACTTGGTACTGAACTCGAAGTCTTCCCCGTCGGCCTCGGCTGCATGGGTATGAGCTTCGCCTATGGCGGTCAGGCCGAGGCGGATGCAATCGCCACGCTGCGCCGCGCTGTCGAGATCGGCGTGACGTTTTTCGACACCGCCGAAGTCTATGGTCCCTTTGAGAACGAGATCCTTCTCGGCAAGGCGTTGAAGCCGGTGCGCGACAGGGTGACGATCGCCACCAAATTCGGCTTCAAGATTTCCGAGGAAGGCTCAGGCCTCGAACGCATGGTCGGCGTCGACAGCCGCCCGGAGCACGTCAAGGCAGTGGCGGAAGCCTCGCTGAAACGGCTCGATACCGATGTTATCGACCTCTACTACCAGCACCGCGTCGATCCCAACGTGCCGATAGAGGACACGGTCGGCGCCATGGCGGAACTGGTGCGCGACGGCAAGGTGCGGGCGCTGGGCCTGTCGGAGGTCAGTGCCACCACCATCCGCCGGGCGCACGCCGTGCATCCGATCGCTGCCGTGCAGAGTGAATATTCGCTGTGGAGCCGCGACCCCGAAGACGAAGTGTTCGATGTCTGCCGCGAACTCGGCATCGGCTTCGTCCCCTACAGCCCGCTCGGTCGCGGCCTGCTCACCGGCACCATCGCCAAGCCCGAGGCCCTCAGCGACGACGACTGGCGCCGGACCTTGCCGCGTTTCCAGGCCGACGCCATGGCCGCTAATGCCAAGGTCGTTGCGACGCTGGAAAAGCTGGCGGTGGAAAAAGGCGTCACCTCGGCCCAGCTGGCGCTGGCCTGGGTGCTGCACCAGGGCGACTTCATCGTGCCGATCCCCGGCGCAAGAAAGATCCGCCATCTCGAGCAGAACACAGCGGCGGCCGGGATCGAGCTGAGCGCGGCTGAGGTCGCGGCGATTGGAGATGCGCTGTCGCCGGACAAGGTGGTTGGCAAGCGCTATACGGAGGAACTGTTGGCGCTGGTGAATGGGTGAACAAGCGGGGGAGCTTGGCGCCCTGAGAAGTCAGCGCGCGGCACCCCCCTCTGTCCTGCCGGACATCTCCCCCGCAAGGGGGGAGATCGGCTGTCGTCGCTGTTTTCGCCAATCACCAACGTTGCAGAAAGTGCGCCAACGATGAAGCTGCCAATCTCCCTCCTTGCGGGGGAGATGGCCGGCAGGCCAGAGGGGGGTGCCTCGCGCCGCCATTTCGTATTACCAAGGCACCACCGTAATCTCCGGCCAGCACGCCTTCGCCCTCGCCCCCTTGGCCTCATGCGTGCGCCTGTTATCCATCAGCCGGTTGGGCGTGATGCGAAACGCGAAGAGGTCATCCAGCCCGAACGGCGCCACGACCTCAAGCTGCCCATCGGCATCGTATCGCACCCCGACCGCATGCGTCTTCGAAGCAAAATAGCTCACCGACTCGCTGGAACTCGTATAGCGCGGGCAGGGCTGGCCGAATTTCTGCGGATACCACAGATGCACCCGTGCCTGGTTGCGCACCTCGGCCGGCAGAGCCAGCCCCTCGAAATGCTGCGCGGCTCGACGGATGACCGCGTCCTCGGCCTCGTAGGACAGGTCGCTGTCATCGAAGTAGAAGAGATCGACATCCTTGATGCCGTAGCCCGGCGCCTTGCCGGTCAGGTGGTTCCAGACGCTGTTGTAGAGCGCGCCGGACACCACCAGCCAGTCCGGCAACGCCAGCGTGCGGGCCCGCTCCAGCGCGTCGCTGACGAGCGCATCCGCCAACACCATGGCGAGAAACGCTTCGCGCTGGGCTTCGAACGGCAGACCGGAATAGCGCAGATGGTCCATCGCCCTTTGGAGAGCGATTCGCAACTGCCGGCAATCCTCAGAAGCAATTCCAGGAAAAGTGTGTAGCGGTTTTACTGGGAAAGCGCGCCGCGCTTTCCCTAAGACGCGCTTTCCCTAAGAATTGCGTGAAGTCGAAATACGTAGGGCGGCGTTAGCCGCTCTACGTTCTCAGCATGCCGCCCGTTTGCTTGCCGACATTGTCGACGATGCGCTTGGCCAGCGCCTCGAAATCCTCGTCGGTGAGCGTCTTTTCAACCGGCTGGATAGATACTTCGATGGCAATCGACTTCTTGGCGGTCCCGAGAGATGCCCCCTCGAACACATCGAACACCGAAACGCCGGTGACCAGCTTCTTGTCGGCGGCGAGCGCCGCGCGCACCAGCGCGCCGGCCTCCACCGTCTTGTCGACGACGAAAGCAAAGTCGCGCTTCACCGCCTGGAAGGCGGACAGCTCCAGCTTTGGCTTGGTTTTCGACGGCTTGGCCTTCGGCTCGGGCACGGCGTCGATATAGACCTCGAAGCCGCAGAGCGGTCCGGAAACGTCGAGCCCCTCCAGCGTCTTCGGGTGGAACTCGCCGAACGTGCCGAGCACCGTCTTCGGGCCGAGCTTGATCGTGCCGGAGCGGCCGGGATGGTACCAGGCCGGACCGCCTGGCTCGATCTGCAGCCGGTCGACCGGCGCGCCGCAGGCTTCCAGCGCTGCAATCGCATCGGCCTTGGCGTCGAACACGCCAACCGGGCCTGCATTGCCGGCCCAGCTGCGGCCGGAGCCGTCGAGCTTGGCGGTGCCGCGCCGCACGCCGGCGGCGACGCGTCGCTGCTGGTCGGGGCCGTCGCCCTCATAGGTGCCGGAGACCTCGAACAGCGCGACGTCGCCAATGCCCTTGTCGGCGTTGCGCTGCGCGGCGGAAATCAGCCCGGGCAGCAGCGAGGGACGCATGTCGGACATGTCGGCGGCGATCGGGTTGGCGAGCTTCAGCGCCGTCTGGCCACCGCCGAACAGTTCGGCGTGCCTGGCCGGGATGAACGACCAGGTGACGGCTTCCATCATGCCGCGCACGGCGAGCGAGCGCTTGGCGGTGCGGGTGCGGACCTGCAGCGTGGTCAGGATCTTGGAATTGACCGCATCATGCGCGCCCAGCGGTTGCGGTGCGATGTTGTCGACACCGTGGATGCGCATGACTTCCTCGACCAGGTCGGCCTTGCCGTCGACATCCGGGCGCCAGGACGGCACCGCTACATCGACGACATCGCCCGAGCCCTGCGGCTTGAAGCCGAGGCGCGACAGGATGTCGAGGCTCTCCGCCCTGGGCACCTCGATGCCGGTCAGCCGCTTCACTTCCGAAAGCGGGAAGGAAACGGTCTTCGGCGTATGGCCGGCGTAGCCGACGACCTCGATTTCCGTCGGCTCGCCGCCGCAGAACTCCAGCACAAGCTTTGTCGCCAGCTCGACGCCGGGCACCATGAATTCCGGGTCGACGCCACGCTCGAAACGGTAACGGGCATCGGTGATGATGCCGAGCGTACGGCCAGTGCGGGCCGTGGTGATCGGATCCCAAAGAGCGGATTCGATCAGCACGTCCGTGGTGCTCTCGTCGCAGCCGGAATGCTCGCCGCCCATGACACCGGCGATCGATTCGACGCCATTATCATCGGCGATCACGCACATCTGCGGCGTCAGCGTGTATTCGCGCCCGTCGAGCGCCAGCACCTTCTCGCCGTCGCGTGCGCGGCGCACGACGAGATTGCCGGCGACCTTCTTGGCATCGAACACATGCAGCGGCCGGCCACGGTCGAAGGTGACGTAGTTGGTGATGTCGACCAGCGCGCTGATCGGGCGCAAGCCGATGGCGATCAGCCTTTGCTGCAGCCATTTCGGCGACGGCCCGTTCTTCACGCCTTTCACCAGGCGCAGCGCGAAACCGGGGCAGAGCTCCGGCGCCTCGATGGTCACCTTGACCGGCGTTTCACCTTTGCCAAGGACCGCTTCGACCGGCGCGGTCTTGAGCCGGCCAAGCCCGCTTGCCGCCAGGTCCCGGGCGACGCCGTAAATGCTGGTCGCATCCGGCCGGTTCGGCGTCAGATTGATCTCGATCACCGGATCGTCGAGATGCGCGTAAGCCGCGAAGCTGGTGCCGACAGGCGCATCGGCCGGCAGGTCGATAATGCCATTGTGCTCATCCGACAGCTCCAGCTCGCGCTCGGAACACATCATGCCATGGCTCTCGACGCCGCGGATCTTGCCGACGGTGAGCGTCACATCGATGCCGGGCACATAGGTGCCGGGCGCGGCGAAGGCGCCGATCAGGCCGGCGCGGGCATTCGGCGCACCGCACACCACCTGGACAGGGGCCGCGCCATTGCCGGTGTCGACGGTCAGCACCCGCAGCCGGTCGGCGTCGGGATGCTGCACGGCGGTCAGCACCTTGGCGATGACGAACGGCTTCAGGCCGGCCTTGTCGTCGACATGCTCGACTTCGAGGCCGATCGAGGTCAGCCTCTCGACGATCTCGTCGAGCGTGGCGTCGGTGTCGAGATGATCCTTGAGCCAGGAGAGGGTGAGTTTCATCACTGTGTTCCGTTTTGTCTGTACCCGCCCGGACCTTGTCCATCGGGTCGGGGCACGCTGGTCTTCAAATGGCGCGGCAGGTCGTCGGGCATATGCAGGAAAGGCAGTTGCTCGCGCACATAGGCATGGTGCGTCGGCCGGAAACAGGCCGGCATGTCCATGGCGCCGAGCATGAAGTAGATGTGGTCTTCCAACCGCTCATCGACATAGGCGATCGGCGAACCGCAAATGCCGCAGAACGAGCGTGTAACCGGGCCGTTCTCGTACATTTTCAGCGCCTTGCCGGTGAAAGCCACCTGCTCGGTAAGGAAGCCGACAAAGGCCGACACCGGCGCGCCGCTGGCGCGCCGGCAATCGCCGCAATGGCAATAGCTGACATGGTGCGGTTCGACCGAGGCCTCGAACCGTACCGCGCCGCAGCGGCAGCCACCGGCGTGCGGCGCCGTCATGCGGAAAGACCTCCGAACAGCGTCGGCATGTCGAGCGGCCGGAAACCGTAATGCGACAGCCAGCGCACATCGGCGTCGAAGAAGGCGCGCAGGTCCGGCATGCCGTATTTCAGCATGGCGATGCGGTCGATTCCCATGCCCCAGGCAAAGCCCTGATATTCGTCGGGATCGAGCCCGCCGGCGCGCAGCACATTGGGGTGGACCATGCCGCAGCCGAGGATCTCCATCCAGTCGGAGCCTTCGCCGAAGCGCACTTCGCCGGGCCGCGAGCGGTCGCATTGGATGTCGACCTCGAGGCTTGGCTCGGTGAACGGGAAGAACGACGGCCGGAAGCGCATCTTCACCTGCGGCACCTCGAAGAACGCCTTGCAGAACTCCTCCAGCACCCACTTCATGTTGGCGACATTGGCCGACTTGTCGATTACCAGACCCTCGACCTGATGGAACATCGGCGAGTGGGTGGCGTCAGAGTCCTGCCGGTAGGTTTTGCCCGGAATGACGATGCGGATCGGCGGCTTCTGCTTCTCCATGGTGCGGATCTGGACCGGCGAGGTGTGGGTGCGCAACAGCTTGCGTTCGCCCTTCTCGTCCGGCTGGAAAAAGAAGGTATCGTGCATCTCGCGCGCCGGATGCCCTTCGGGGAAATTCAGCGCGGTGAAATTGTAATAGTCGCTCTCGACATCGGGACCTTCTGCGATGGCAAAGCCGAGATCGCCGAAGATCGCCGCGATCTCGTCGATGACCTGGCTGATCGGATGGATGCGGCCGCGCTCGGCCGGCGATTGCCGCACCGGCAGCGTCACGTCGACCGTCTCGGCGGCGAGGCGCGCAGTGACAGCAACATCCTTCAGCTCGGCCTTGCGTGTCGTCAGCGCTTCGGTGACGCGGTTCTTCAGGCCGTTGATCGCGGGGCCCTTGACCTGGCGCTCCTCGGCGCTCATCGCGCCCAGTGTCTTCAGCAATTCCGAGATCGACCCCTTTTTGCCGAGAGCCGCGACGCGCACGGCTTCGATAGCAGCCTCATCGGCGGCCGACGCGACGTCGGCCATCAGGGAGTTTTCGAGAGTATCCAAGCCGGTAGCTATGTCGTTCACGGTCAAACTCGCTGTGTTGGGAGTCAACTTTGAGGTGAAAGTCACTTTCAAGTTGAAAGTTCAGCCATAAGAAAAACCCGCGCCAGCCGTGCCAGCGCGGGTTCCCCAATCAGAATTGCGAATGCTGGGAAGCGCTGGGCTCGGAGCCCGATCCCGAAAAGTTGCAGACTTTTCGGAAAGATCGCGCTCCTCGCTGAATTTCCCTGAGCATGATGTTGTCCAAAAAGTCAGCAACTTTTTGGCATCATGCTCTAGGCGACAGCGCTTTCAAAAGCATTCGGGGTGGTGTTCTTCAGATATTCGAGCGCGACCTTGGCCTTGGCCACGAGTGCGGCGAACGCCTGCGGTTCATGGATGGCCATGTCGGACAGGATCTTGCGATCGATCTCGATACCGGACTTGTTGAGGCCGTCGATGAAGCGGCCATAGGTCAGGCCATGCTCGTGCGTCGCGGCGTTGATGCGCTGGATCCACAGCGCGCGGAACGAGCGCTTGCGGTTCTTGCGGTCGCGATACGCGTACTGCATCGACTTTTCGACCGCCTGCTTGGCGATGCGAATGGTGTTCTTGCGGCGGCCGTAGAAGCCTTTCGCGGCTTTCAGGACCTTCTTGTGCTTGGCGTGCGAGGTGACGCCTCTTTTTACGCGTGCCATGTCATGATCTCCTTAAACGCTGTTCCTGAAACCGAATGCTCAGAGGCCGTTCGGCAGAAAATTCTTGATGACCTTCTTGCCATCCGGTTCAGCCAGAACCATCGTGCCGCGGGCATTTCGAATGAACTTGTTGGAACGCTTGATCATGCCGTGACGCTTGCCGGCCGCAGCCGACAGGACTTTACCCGTACCTGTGATCTTGAACCGCTTCTTGGCGGCCGATTTGGTCTTCATCTTGGGCATTTTGCTACTCCGTATTGGTGGCGCACAATCGCGCTTCTTGTTCGCTTCGGGCGGACCAAAAGCCCGAAAAGCAAATGAAACCGCCACGGCATGCCCTGCCGGGCGGTTTTCTTGGAACGGCGGTCCTATACGTCAAAGCGGGCTGGCGCGCAACACCCGAGCGGCTGCGACGCTCTGTCCGCGATCAGGGCAGCCTGAACAGCACCGGCAGAATGCCCGATTGCTGGGCGCCATCGATGGTCTCGAACACCGGCAACGCCACCAGAAACACCAGCCCGTCGAGCAAGGTGGTCAGCAAGAGGCGCGGCTTGAAGCTGCCGGTGTCGCCTTCCTGGTAGAGCGACAGCTTGGGGAAGAAACGCGGCACCCGCGCCAGATAGGCTGTGTAGGGCGCGCCGAGAACCTCCTTGAGATACCGTTCCTCGCGCAGGATGACGATGTGGAAGGCGCCGGCGCACAAAAGCGCAAACAGGACGATGCCGGAGAACGAGCCGATCTGCGCCCCGACGCCGGCGGCGGCAACGGTCGAGAACACGTAGAGAGGATTGCGGGTGATCGAATAGGGTCCGCCGGTGACCACTTCGGAGGATTTGCGCCCCCCGATATAGAGTGTCGACCACAAGCGGCCGACGACGCCAAGGAAGATCAGCAGCACGCCGACCATCTCGATCGTTTCATGCACCGGGGTATCGGGCGGGAAGGTCGACTGGCCGAACAGCAGTGCCGCAAACAGCACCACCACCAGCACCGCAAGCACCATCCGGCGCATGTGCTGGTAGCCGCCCAGCTCCTTGATGGGCGCAGGGTTGATTTCATTGGCCATGTCGGGAATCCGATCGTCGAGAAGCTTTGCCGGCGATCGCGGCGTCTGGACAGGAGAATCGGCGTCCCGCCGATCGCCGGGACGCCATGAGACAGGATTCAGGCGGATTTAGAGCGCAACGCCCGAACTGATCTAGCGCGGGGCCAGCACCATCATCATCTGGCGGCCTTCCAGCTTCGGCTCGGCTTCGACCTTGGCGATGGTAGCCGTCTCCTCGCGCACCTTGTTCAGGAGCTGCATGCCGAGTTCCATATGCGCCATCTCGCGGCCGCGGAAGCGCAGCGTCAGCTTGACCTTGTCACCTTCCTCGAAGAAGCGCCGCACGGCCTTCATCTTGGTTTCGTAGTCATGGCTGTCGATGTTCGGGCGCATCTTGATCTCCTTGATCTCGATGACCTTCTGGTTCTTGCGCGCCTCGGCCGCCTTCTTCTGGTTGGCGTATTTCAATTTGCCGAGATCGAGAATTTTGACGACAGGCGGCACCGCATTGGGCGAGATCTCGACCAGATCGAGCCCTGCCTCTTCGGCGAGCAGCAATGCGTCGTTGATGGAAATATCGCCGCGGTTCTGGCCATCGGCGTCGATCAGTTGGACCCGGGGAACCCGGATATCACGGTTGGAGCGCGGGCCATCCTTGGTGGGCGCCGCTGCTTTGAAAGGTCTGCGAATGGTCGTGGTCTCCTTGGCCGTTTCGTTCAGGGTTTCAATCTAGAAATGTTCAGGACGCGCCAATGTGGTGAGCGCGCGGGCGGAGTCAATAGCACAGCGCTGACAGAAAATCACCCTGATCGCAGGCCTGCACCAAACAAAGGATGTCGCGAGCACTTTCCGCCTCGCCTGTGCCTGTGTCAAAAGACCGGCAAGTAAAATCAGGCTCCCGCAATCAGGCCCCCAGAACCAGGATTGATCCACAGCCATGACCGCGACCACCCCAACCCTGCTGGATGTCGACGGCATTGATATCGCGGTTCGCCATTCCTCGGGCGCAACGCCCGGCATCGTCTGGCTCGGCGGCTATAAATCCGACATGCTGGGCACGAAGGCGCAGACGTTGTCGGATTGGGCGGCAAGGGAAGGCCGCGCGTATCTGCGCCACGATTATTCCGGCCATGGCGAATCCGGCGGCGCCTTTGCCGACGGCACCATTTCGAAATGGCTTGGCGAGAGCCTCGCCGTCTTCCGGCGTTTCACCGAGGGCAAGCAAATCCTGGTCGGCTCGTCGATGGGCGCCTGGATCGCGCTGCGCATGGTGCAGGAACTGCGCAAGGCGGGCGACAGCAATGTGGTTGGCCTGGTGCTGCTCGCGCCGGCGCCGGATTTCACCGCCGAGCTGGTCGAGCCGGCTCTGACGGAGGAACAGAGGCGCGACCTCCGGGAGAAAGGCTTTTTCGAAGAACCTTCGGACTATTCCGCCGAGCCTTACATCTACACAAGCGCGCTGATCGAGGACGGCAGGGCGAACCGGGTCATGACCGGGCCGATCGATACCCATTGCCCCGTCCACATCCTGCAGGGCCTGGCCGATGCCGATGTGCCGGCAAGCCATGCGCTGAAGCTGGTCTCGCTGCTGCCGGCCGACGACGTCACCTTGTCGCTCATTCCCGACGGCGACCACCGCCTGTCGCGGCCGCAGGATCTCGACATGCTGCTGAGGGCGGTGGGCGACATGGTTCAGCGGGCGGGGTAGGCGAGAATGCGCATTTCCATCCCGATATCCGCCTTTGTCGCGGCAATCGTCGGCTTCGGCGGCACGCTGGCCGTCGTCATTGCCGCCGCCAAGGCGGTTGGCGCCACGCAAGCCGAAACCGCGAGCTGGGTGACGGCAGTGTGCGTGGCGATGGCGATCGAATGCTTGTGGCTGTCCTGGCGCACGAAAATACCCATCATCACCGCCTGGTCGACACCGGGCCTGGCGCTGATGGCGGCATCGAGCGGGTTTACCATGGCCGATGCGGTCGGCGCCTTCATCGTCACCGGCCTAATGTTGATCGCCACCGGCCTGTTCAAGCCGCTGACCCAGCTGATATCAAGGATACCGGCGTCAGTCGCGTCCGGCATGCTGGCGGGCATCGTCGTCACCTTCGCGCTCAATGCCGTCAAGACCATTCCGGTCGACCCTTGGCTGATCCTGCCGCTGATCGCGGCCTTCTTCGTCATTCGCCTGTTCAACCCGGCGCTGTCGGTGCTGGCGGTGCTGATCGGCGGCGGCATCGCCGCATTCCTGACAGGCCGCGTCGGCGGATTGCCGGCGCCGGAACTGTCGACGCTGACGCTGATTGCCCCGCATTTCAGCGCCGCAGCCGTCATCGGCCTGGCGCTGCCGCTCTACCTCGTCACCATGGCGTCGCAGAACCTGTCGGGTCTCGCCGTCTTGCGCGCCGCCGGCTATCACCCCGAACCCGGCCCGCTGATCGGCGTCACCGGCCTGTTCTCGCTGCTGTCGGCGCCGTTTGGCGGCTCGACCACCAATCTGGCCGCGATCTCTGCGGCGATCTGCACCGGGCCGGACGTCCATCCCGACCCGGCCGAGCGCTGGAAGACCGGACCCTTCTATGCACTTGCCTATCTGATCTTCGCGGTTTTCGGCGCCTCGCTGGTGGCGATCTTCGCCGTCCTGCCGCAGAGCCTGATTGTTCTGGTAGCCGGCCTGGCGCTGATGGGATCGCTCGCCAACGCGCTGTCGATCGCCCTCAAGGAAGAGGACCAGCGCATGGCGGCTACTGTCACCTTCGTTGTCACCGCGTCGGGGCTGACTTTGTTCGGCGTTGGCGCCGCCTTCTGGGGCTTGGTCGCCGGCCTGGTCGTGCTTTTCCTCGAAGCGCTCAAAAAGCGATAATCATTCCAGGACCTTGTCCGGTTTTGGCGGACGTTGTCTTGAATCGCCGTTTTTCTCATCCCATTTCGAATCCACGCAGCCGCTCTTGGCTGTCTCCAACCGAAGGAATGGGAGAAAATGAACACATCCGCATTGATCCGCCCGGCCTGGACGCCGGCGACCATCGCGCTGATGGTGATCGGCTTCATGGTGTTCTGGCCGCTTGGCTTCGCCATGCTCGCCTACATCATCTGGGGCGACCGGCTTGACGGCTTCAAGCGCGACGTCAACCGCGCCACGGACGGCATCTTCGCCGGCTGCCGCCGCGGTTCCGACAAGGCCGCGCGCTGGGGCCACGGTTCGGCCCGCACCGGCAATGTCGCTTTCGACGACTGGCGCGAGAAGGAACTCGAACGCCTCGCCGAAGAGCGTCGCAAGCTCGACGAGATGCTGAGCGAGTTCGATGAGTACGCCCGCGAATTGCGCCGCGCCAAGGACCAGGACGAGTTCGACCGCTTCATGGCCAACCGCAACAAGTCGACGGCGCCTGCGAAAACAGGCTCGGCCGAAACGGCCAAGCCCGCGACCCCCAAGCGCAAGGGCCCGAACCTGCTTGACGACTGAGGCTGCGCGCATGACCCCGAAAATCGAAACCGATTTTCGGAAAGGTTCATGCGCCAAATTAGAGTGCTACAGCGTCCTTTGCGCGTCAGAGACGCGCGGCGCTGTAGGACAGGCCTTGGCATGATGGACGGCGTCGCGCGAGCGGCGCCGTTTCTTTTTTGTTCTGGTCGTTTTCCTCGAATCGCGTATCGTTCAGCCATGTCCTTCGGCTTTTTCCGCAACCTGACCAAACCAAAACCCTCGCCTGTCGAAGAGCGAGAGCACGTCGTTGCCGGCCGCACACTGCCGCTCAGGATCGTCGAGAGCGCCCGCGCACGGCGGCTGACGCTGCGCATCGATTCGGGCGGCCAGGGGCTGCGCATCACCGTGCCGCCGGGCCTGCGCCGCGGCGAGGTGGAGAAATTCCTTCACCGCCACCAGGACTGGCTGGAGCAGCGACTGGCCAAGGTACCGACACGGCCGCAAGTGCGCCCCGGCATCAAGATCCCGATACGCGGCGTCGCGCATCGCATCGTCCACGAACCGTCGAAACGCGGCACCGTCACCGTGTCGCGCGACGAGCGCGGTCCGCTGCTGATCGTCCATGGCGAGCGCATACATTTGCCGCGCCGCATCGCCGACTTCCTGAAGCGCGAAGCCAAGAAGGACATCGAGAAGCTGGTGGTCAAACATACCGAGGCACTCGGCAAGCGCGCCAAGGCGATCCGCTTCAAGGACACGTCGAGCCGCTGGGGTTCCTGCACCTCCGACGGCAATTTGTCCTTCTCCTGGCGCATCATGATGGCGCCGACGCCGGTGATAAACTACCTGGTCGCGCATGAAGTGGCGCATCTCAAGGAGATGAACCACGGCCCGAAATTCTGGAAACTGTGCGAGCAGCTCTGCCCCGACACCGACCGCTGCAAGGACTGGCTGAAGAGGAATGGTGGGGCGTTGCAGGCGATTGTGTTCGATTAGCCTGCGCCAGCGCCGCGCTCAATCATCATTGGCCGCATTAAGCTCTTCAGGCCGCAGCCCTTCGTCGCCATGGCGCGGCCATGGCAGGAAATTCTGCTCGAACGCATCGCTGCCGAAATAATCCAGGACCCGGTGCGCTTCCGCCCCGTCGAAGGCGGCGTTTTGCATCAGATGGGCGATGACGTCGCGGGCTTGCGCAATCTTCTGCCTGAGTTCGGCTATGCTCTGGTCGGCCATTCGTCTGCTCCGCCTTGCTTCTCCCATCAATAGGTAGCGCCTTTGGCGTTGCCGGCAAACAGGATGCTTTTTCTCGACTCTTGGCCGGTTTCGTGCCAATCCCCGCGCCATGGCGCTCGATATCAAGATCTGTGGATTGAAGACCGATGAGGCAATGGCCGCGGCCCTGGCCGGCGGCGCCAGCCATGTCGGCTTCATCTTCTTTGCTAAAAGCCCGCGCTATGTCGAGCCTGCGGCAGCCGGCCGCCTGCGCGAGGCGGCAATCGGCAAGGCCAGGGCGGTCGCCGTGACGGTTGATGCCGATGACGCGTTCCTGGATGAGATCGTCGCAAAGATGCGCCCCGACATGCTGCAGTTGCACGGCACGGAGACGCCCGAGCGGGTGGCCGAGGTGAAAGCTCGCTACGGCCTGCCTGTCATGAAGGTGTTCTCCGTCAGTGAGGTAGCCGATCTCGAGCGGCTAAAGCCGTTCATCGGCGTTGCCGATCGCTTCATGTTCGATGCCAAGCCACCAAAGGGCTCGCAACTTCCGGGCGGCAATGGCGTCGCCTTTGACTGGCGCATCCTGGCCGGCCTTGACGCCGGGCTCGATTACATGCTTTCCGGTGGGCTCAACGCCGCCAATATCGGCGACGCCCTGATATCAGCCAATCCGCCCGCGATAGACATTTCGTCGGGGGTGGAAAGCGGCCCGGGCGTCAAGGATCCGGCGCTGATCGAGCAGTTCTTCCGGGCCGTCAGGGCCGCGCGCGACGACCGCGCTGCCTGAGGCACTTCTTTCGAACCCGAGCATGTTCCGGAGAAGTGGGAACCGGTTTTCCGATAAGACATGCTCAGAACCAAGACCAGGAGATCGGCGATGAACAAGCCGGCGACACCCAATTCCTTCCGCACGGGACCCGACGAACAGGGCATGTTCGGCATCTTCGGGGGCCGCTTCGTGGCCGAGACGCTGATGCCGCTGATCCTCGACCTCGAGCGGCACTGGAACGAGGTCAAGAACGATCCGGACTTCAAGGCTGAGTTGACCAACCTCTCGACCCACTATGCCGGGCGGCCGTCAAAGCTGTATTTCGCCGAAGGCCTGACCAAACATCTTCGTGAGGTTTCCTCGGCGAAGGGCCTCGGGGGCGGCGCCAAGGTCTATTTCAAGCGCGAGGACCTGAACCACACCGGTTCGCACAAGATCAACAATTGCCTCGGCCAGATTCTGCTCGCCAAGCGCATGGGCAAGAAGCGCATCATCGCCGAGACGGGCGCCGGCCAGCACGGCGTTGCCGCGGCCACGGTCGCGGCGCGCTTCGGCTTTCCCTGCGTCGTTTATATGGGCGCCACCGATGTCGCCCGCCAAAGCCCCAACGTCTTCCGCATGAAGCTGCTCGGCGCCGAAGTGCGGCCGGTGACCGCCGGTCACGGCACGCTGAAGGACGCCATGAACGAAGCGTTGCGCGACTGGGTCACCAATGTCGAGGACACTTATTATCTGATCGGCACCGCCGCAGGTCCGCATCCCTATCCGGAGCTGGTGCGCGACTTCCAGTCGGTGATCGGCATCGAGGCGCGCGCCCAGATCCTCGAACAGGAAGGCCGGCTGCCCGACACCATCATCGCGGCTGTCGGCGGCGGCTCCAACGCCATCGGCCTGTTCCATCCTTTCCTCGACGACAGGCAAGTCCGCATCATCGGCATCGAAGCCGGCGGCCGCGGCCTCGACGGCATCGAGCATTGCGCCTCGATGAATGCCGGCGCGCCAGGCGTCCTGCACGGCAACCGCACCTATCTCCTGCAGAACGCCGATGGCCAGATCATGGACGGCCATTCGATCTCGGCCGGCCTCGACTATCCGGGCGTCGGCCCCGAACATTCCTGGCTGCGCGATTCCGGCCGCGTCGAATATGTGCCGATCCTCGACGACGAGGCGCTGGAAGCCTTCAAGCTGACGACGCGCGTCGAAGGCATCATCCCGGCGCTGGAATCCGCCCACGCCATCGCGCATGCGGTGAAGATCGTGCCTGATATGGACAAGGACCAGATCGTCATCGTCAACCTGTCGGGACGCGGCGACAAGGATGTGCACACAGTGGCCTCGATGCTGGGCATGGAGATCTGATCATGGTGACCCGCATCGACCGCCGCATGGCAAAACTGAAAGCCGAGGGACGCCCGGCGCTCGTTACCTATTTCATGAGCGGCGACCCGGACTATGACACCGCTTTGTCGATCATGAAGGCGCTGCCCAAGGCCGGCGCCGACATCATCGAAATGGGCATGCCGTTTTCCGATCCGATGGCCGACGGCCCGGCGATCCAGGCCGCGGGCCTGCGCGCGCTGAAAGGTGGCCAGACGCTGGTCAAGACGCTGCAGACGGCGGCTGATTTCCGCGCCACCGACAATGAAACGCCGATCGTGCTGATGGGCTACTACAACCCGATCTACATCTACGGTGTCGACCGCTTCCTCAAGGACGCGATCGCCAGCGGCATTGACGGGTTGATCGTCGTCGACCTGCCACCGGAGATGGACGAAGAACTCTGCATTCCGGCGCTGAAGGCCGGCATCAACTTCATCCGCCTGGCCACACCGACCACAGACGACAAGCGCCTGCCCAAGGTGCTGCAGAACACGTCGGGCTTCGTCTACTACGTGTCGATGACCGGCATCACCGGCTCGGCTTTGGCCGACACCGGCAAGGTTGCCGCCGCGGTCAGGCGCATCAAGGGCCATACCGACCTGCCGGTCTGTGTCGGCTTCGGCGTCAAGACCGCCGAGCAGGCGCGCATCATCGGCGCTTCGGCCGATGGTGTCGTCGTCGGCACCGCGATCGTCAATGCGGTGGCCAATGTGCTGGGGCCGAAGGGTGAAAAGACCGCCGACCCGGCCGAAGCCGTCGCCACGCTGGTCAGCGGCCTGGCGCAAGGTGTGCGTTCGGCCCGCCTTGCTGCTGCCGAATAGTTTCCCTACTTAGGCCTTGTGCAAGTCGTTATCCCAAAACCGGTTCCCACTTTTGGGCGACATGCACGAGCCAACTCTTCGTCAGGACAGGAGCCGAAGCGATGAACTGGATCACCAATTACGTTCGCCCGAGGATCAATTCGATGCTCGGCCGGCGCACGGACATGCCCGAGAATCTCTGGATCAAGGATCCCGAGACCGGCGAGATGGTGTTCCACAAGGACCTGGAATCCAACCAGTTCGTCATCCCGTCATCGGGCCATCACATGAAGATTTCGGCCAAGGAACGGCTGAAATTCTTCCTCGACGACGGCAAATACGAGCAGCTTGAGAACCCCAAGGTCGTGCAGGACCCGCTCAAGTTCCGCGACGAGAAGCGCTACACAGACCGGCTGAAGGACGCGAAGGCCAAGACCGGCCTGGAAGACGCCATCATCAACGCGCTGGGCACGGTCAAAGGCCTGCCGGTTGTGGTGACGGTGCAGGATTTCGCCTTCATGGGCGGCTCGCTCGGCATGGCCGCGGGTGACGCCATTGTGCACGGTTTCGAGGTCGCCTTGCAGCGCAAGCGGCCGCTGATCCTGTTTGCCGCCTCCGGTGGCGCGCGCATGCAGGAAGGCATTCTGTCCCTGATGCAGTTACCGCGCACCACGATCGGCGTCGACCGGCTGAAGGAAGCCGGCCTGCCATACATCGTCGTCTTGACCAACCCGACCACCGGCGGCGTTACCGCCTCCTACGCCATGCTGGGCGACGTGCATATCGCCGAGCCCGGCGCGCTGATCGGCTTCGCCGGCCCGCGCGTCATCGAGCAGACTATCCGGGAGAAACTGCCGGACGGTTTCCAGCGCTCCGAATATCTGATGGAGCACGGCATGGTCGACATGGTGGTGTCGCGGCTGGAACTGCGCGAGACGATTTCACGGCTGTTGAAAATCCTGCTCAAACTGCCGCAGGAGCAAAAGCCGCTGGAGCCGGAAATCCTGCCGCCGTCGGTCATCCCGACGGAAGCCCGCCCGCAGGCCTGACGCGACATTTCTGGCCGCAAACCGCGATTGCGTGCACCTGCGCGCATGCGTAGGATTCGCTCATGACAACGCTTGCCGCAGATCGTGAAATCGAAGCCCTGATGGCGCTGCATCCGAAAGGCTTCGACCTTTCGCTCGACCGCATCACAAGGCTGCTCGAACGCCTCGGCAATCCGCAGGAGCGGCTGCCGCCGGTCATCCATATCGCCGGCACCAACGGCAAGGGCTCGTGCGCGGCCTTTTCGCGCGCGCTGCTCGAAGCCGGCGGCCACCTTGTCCATGTCCACACTTCGCCGCATCTGGTGAACTGGGCCGAGCGCTACCGACTGGCGGCCGAGGGCGGCGGCCGGCTGGTCGACGACGAGACCTTCGCCGAGGCCATCGCCCGCGTCGCCCGGGCCAATCAAGGCCAGAAGATCACCGTCTTCGAAATCCTAACCGCCGTCACCTTCATCCTGTTTTCCGAACATCCGGCTGCCGCCGCCATCATCGAGGTCGGCCTTGGCGGCCGCTTCGACGCCACCAATGTCGTTGCCCGGCCGGCGGTGTCGGTGATCATGCCGGTGTCGATGGATCACGAAGCCTATCTCGGCGACCGGGTCGAACTGATCGCCGCCGAAAAGGCCGGCATCATGAAGCGCGGCTGCCCGGTGGTCATCGGCGCGCAGGAGAGCGAGACGGCGCTGCAAGTGCTGATCGAAACCGCCGAGCGGCTGGATTGCCCGACCTTCGTCTACGGCCAGGATTTTCTCGCCTTCGAGGAAAACGGCCGCATGGTCTATCAGGATGAGGACGGGCTGATGGACCTGCCGCCACCGCGCCTGCCCGGGCGCCACCAGTTCGCCAATGCGGCGGCAGCGATTGCCGCCGTCAAGGCCGCCGGTTTCGAAATCAGTCATCGCGCCACTGAGAAGGCGATGGCGGGCGTCGCATGGCCGGGCCGCATGCAGAAACTGGTACAGGGCCGGCTGATGGAGCTGGCGCCCAAGGGCGCCGACATCTGGCTCGACGGCGGCCACAATCCGGGCGCCGGCATGGTCATTGCCGAGGCGCTGGCCGAGCAGGAGGAAAAGAACCCGCGGCCGCTGTTTCTGATCTCCGGCATGATCAACACAAAGGACCAGAGCGGCTACTTCCACGCCTTCAAGGGCCTGGCACGGCATGTCTACACCGTGCCGGTGAGCATGAGCGATGCCGGCGTGCCGAATGACGAGCTGGCGGTGCGGGCGACCGAAGCCGGCCTCACGGCCGAACCGGTCAGTTCCGTCGCCAGTGCGCTGATGCTGCTGCGCGACACCTGGGACGGGCCGGCGCCACGCATCCTGATCGGGGGGTCGTTATATCTCGCCGGCGCGGTGCTGGCCGAAAACGGCACGCCGCCAACCTGAAGCCATTTCACTGCGAGGAGCCCATCATGATCAAGGTCAAGCAACTCGCCCATGTCTGCATCTTCGCGCATGATCTGGAAGCGACGCGAAGCTTCTACAGCGACGTGCTTGGTCTCGACACTCGGTTCAATTTCCTGCGCGACGACAAGGTCTTCGGCTTCTACCTCAATTGCGGCGGCCGCAGCCATGTCGAGGTGTTCCAGAAGGACGGCACTGCATATAGCGAGCAGAACCAGATCAACCATTTCTGCCTGGAAGTCGAAGATCTCGACGCGGCGATCGCCCATATCAAATCGAAGGGCATCGACGTCACCGCCAAGAAGCATGCCTGCGACGACACCTTTCAGGCCTGGATCCGAGATCCCAACGGCGTGAAGATCGAGCTGTTCGAATACACCGCAAAAAGCGCGCAATTCGCCGGCGGCGACCGCATCGCCGACTGGTGAGCTGTGTTGGTGTCGACGAGGATCAAAGCTCCGGCCCTGTATGGACCTTGCGGCTTTTCCGGATGATTTCTTCCAGATCGATATCCGCGCGACTGCTTGCCGTCAGGCGGGAGTAGAAGGTGGACGCCGGTTCTCGCCCCGCCTCCCGAATCTCATAGGATTCAAGCGCGCGTTCGACGATATCCGCTATCGAGCGGTTTTCGCGATGAGCAAGACGATGCGCAAGATCTCGTGCTTTTGCGCTGCGGACGGAAAGCCGGGGTTCGGCCATTTCGAAATACCTTCGAGAAAATATATCCCCATTTAGGACGAGCCATCAAGATGGCAGAGGATGGCAAGCCATCACCTTAGCTCAATCTCGATGAAGGCATACTCGCCATCATTGGCGCTAATGACGTCGTGTTCGACGCCCTCCTTTCGGAAATAGGGCGCACCCTTCTTCATCTCGGCAAAACTCTCGCCGTCCTTGGTCACCAGCTTCACCTTGCCGTCCATCAGCGGCACCACGACATAGTCGTGGCCGTGGCGATGCCAGCCGGTGTTGTCGCCGGGCTGGAACCGATACTCGGTGACAATAACGCGCTCGTTGTCGATGAAGACGGTGGCCTTGGCGGATCCGGTCATTCTGTCTCTCCTGTCCAGCCTCAAGCAAAAGACATGGAGCCTCCAGGCGCGAGTGCCAGAGAGGTCAGGCGATAACGCCAAAGAAAAGCCCGGCGCGAGGGCCGGGCTTAACGTCAGAAACTCCTACAGGATCAGGCGAGGCTGCCATTGATCCAATGCGACAGCGCGGTCTTCGGCGCGGCGCCGACCTTCATGTCGGCGACTTCGCCGCCCTTGAAGATCATCAGCGTCGGGATCGAGCGCACGCCGAATTGGGCGGCAAGCTCCGGGTTCTCGTCGATGTTCAGCTTGGCGATTTTGATCTTGTCGCCGAGCTCATTGGCGATCTCTTCCAACGACGGACCGATCATCTTGCAGGGGCCGCACCATTCGGCCCAGAAATCCACGACGACGGGCTGCGAGGCGTTGAGCACATCGGCCTGGAAATTGCTCTTGTCGACCTTGACGGTGGCCATGCGAAATCCTTTCGAAATTTATCTCGCACCAAATGTGGTGGTTGAGCAGCCCTTCTTCAAGCAGAACTTGTGTCACGCTCCCGTGAGTCGGGCAAGGGCGTCATCCATCGCCTGCGCCGGCAGTTCGATCAGCCTCGGCGCCTCGGTAAACAGCAGAGCCGCCGTCACCGCGCGGCCGGGGTAAAGCGGCTGGAGCAGCGCGCGGTAGAGCGCCAGCTGCAGGATATAGGCCGGCGGCACCTGGGCCAGGCCTGCGGGCGCCGGCCGGTTGGTCTTGTAGTCGACGATCGATACGCGCTCGGGCGTCACCGCCAGCCGGTCGATCTTGCCCGAGATCGAGCGCAGTCTGCCTTTGACTTCGAGGCTGCCCATGACCGCGACTTCAGCGCGTGACGAGGGCGAAAACAGCCCGGCAAAGCGAGAATCTCCGAGGATCGCCATCACCGAGGCCAGCGCCTTGTTACGCTCGGCCTCGGGCCAGTCGGCGCCGGCTCGAATGAGATACTGCGCCGCCGCGCCTTGCCGTTCGTCTTCGGCAAAACCGGGCAGCATCTGCAGCAGCTTGTGCAGCGCCAGCCCGCGCATCACGGCAAAACCGGGCTCCGCTTCGCTGTCCAGCACCGGCGAACGCGTATCGACGACCGCCTCCTTGCCCTCGTCGATCAGCGCCGAAGCGCCAGAGGGCGATAGCGGGCGCGGCAGTTCTTCATAAGGCGGCAAAGGGCGAAACAGGTTTGCCGGCAAGAACGGCAGAAGCGGTTGCGGCAGCCGCGCCTCGTCGGCGGCTGCCAGCGCCACCGGCGGCAGCTTGGTGATGACGAAGCGGTGCACCGGCTCGCTGCTGGCGGGGTGGCGGAGCTCGGTGCTTTCGGGTGCACCTGTCAGCGCGCGGCTGACGATCGAATGCCAGGTGCCGGTGCTGGGCTGACGCTTGCCGTGATAGCCGCAGACGATCAGCCGGTCCTCGGCGCGTGTCATGCCGACATAGAGCAGCCGCCGGTATTCGTCGTCGGCAAGCTCCCGCGCCCTGGCCGAGGCCGCCTTGGAGAAGCCGTTGGCGACATCGGCGGCCGAGCGCCAGAGATAGCCCTTGCCGTCGAAATTGCGGCTCGAAGCGTCGAACGGCATCAGCCGCGGCAGATGCTGGTCGCTGAACGGCGCCGACCCGCCATCGACCAGGAAGACAACAGGCGCTTCCAGGCCCTTGGCGGCGTGCACGGTCATCACGCGGACCTCGTCGCGCAACTGGTCCATCTCGCGCTTGATCTCCGGACCGGTGTTCTCCAGCGTCGCCAGAAAGGCCTCCAGCCCCGGCAGTCCGGTGCGTTCCTCGGCCAGGCAGAAACTCAGGAATTCGTCGAGGATGTCGCCGGCTTCCGGTCCAAGCCGGGCGATCATCTTCTTGCGCAGGCCGTCGCGCGCCAGCACCCCGGCGTAGAATTCGAACACCGGCCGGAACGCCGCCTCGTTGGCCCAGCCGTCGAGCCGGGCAACGACATCGGTCAGCGCGGTATTGTCGCCAGCATGCTGGCGTAGTGAGGCGATCAGCGATGTTCCGGCTGGCCGTCCGGCGCCAAGCGTAAAAAGCGTCTCCTCCGACACGTCGAAAACCGGGCTGCGCAGCACGGCGGCGAGCGACAGGTCATCCTGCGGCTGGATGAGGAAATGGCCGAGTGCGATCAGGTCCTTGACCGCGATATGGCCGGGCAGGCTCAGCCGGTCGGCGCCGGCGACGGGAATATCGCGGTCCTTCAGCGCGCGCGACAGCGCATGGACGAAGCGGTCGCGCTTGCGCACCAGCACAAGAATGTCGCCGGCCCTCAGCCTGCGTCCCTTGCCCTCGATGATCTCGCGGTCCTTGAGCCAGGTCTGGATGGTCGCAGCCACATGCTCGGCCACCCGCACAGCCGGCGCGCTGGCATGGTTGACCGGCAGCGTCCAGTCGTCGGGCTCCTCGACGGCGTCAGCGCCGAGCGACGGCCAGACCTCGACATAGCCAGGCGCGTCGTTGCGGATCGCCTTGTGGTCGAGCGGATCGGGGTCATGGCTGATGCCGCGCCGCACGCCCGGATCGGCAAAGACGCGGTCGACGGCGGCAAGCAAGTCGTCGGTCGACCGGAACGACCAGGTCAGTTTCAGGTCGGCAAACGAAGCATTGGCGGCGTTCACGCGTCCGGAAAACAAGAGCCGGCTGTCGGCGAAGGAATCCGGCGCGGCACCCTGAAAGGAATAGATCGACTGCTTTTCGTCGCCAACGGCGAACACCGTGCGATTGGTCGTGCCGCGCTGGCCGTGGCCGGCAAAGAACTCCTCCGCCAGCCGCTTCACCACCTCCCATTGGTCGGGGCTGGTGTCCTGCGCCTCGTCGAGCAGGATGTGATCGATGCCCTGGTCGAGCTTGTACTGCACCCAAGGGCCGGCATCGGGCCGCGCCAGAAGGTTGACGGTGCGGGTGATGAGGTCGTTGAAATCGAGAAAGCCGCGGCTGCGCTTCAGGCGCTCGTACCGCACGATCAGCCAGTCGGCTATGGTCAACGCCGCGACCGTGCCTTCCAGCATCCGGAACAGCGCCAGCCGGTCGGAGACGTCTGTTATCGACTTGACGGCCGCCAGATAGCGCTCGGGAAGGTCGGGCAGCCGGCCGAGCAGCGCCTTCTTGAACAACTTTGAGGGATCATAGGGGTCGCCATCGGCCTTGAGAAAGGCTTTGCCGAGCATCTGCAGCCGGCGGGTCGGGTCCGTCTCGGCAAAGGCCAAGCGGGCATAGGGCAAGAGATTGTTGAGCACGGTGCGGGCGTCGGCGGCCTCGGCGGCACTGGCGAACACTGCAAAGAAGTCCGGCAGGAAACCCGGCAGCGGCCATACCGATGCCGCTATGTCTTCGGCGCTCTGCCCGGGGCGAAAATGGAATTCGTCGAACAGGGCCTGAAAGCCGCCGCCGTCGCGCCGGACCGCATCGATGAAGCCGCGTAAGCCGTCGCGCTTGCGCACGATTTCGGCGAGCAGCGCATCGAGTCCGTGTTCGCCGCCGCGCTCCAGCACGGTGGCAAAGGCCTCGGCCAGTCCGGTGTCTCCGGCTGACGTGCCCGAAATCATGTCGCGGCGGGCGCCAGCAAACAGCGAGGCCTCCATCTGCGGATCGAGCATTTCGAAATGCGCCGGGATGTTGGCCTCCAGCGGAAACTGGTGCAGCACCGATTCGCAGAAGGCGTGGATGGTCTGGATCTTCAGCCCGCCCGGCGTTTCCAGCGCTTCGGCAAACAGCCGGCGCGCCCGCCGCATCGTGTCGCGGTCGGGTCGGCGGCCGTCCACCGCCTCAATCTTTGTGGCAAGCTCGGCATCGCCGAGCGCCGTCCATTCCGACAGGGTCGAGAACACGCGGTTCGACATGTTGGCGGCGGCCGCCCGCGTATAGGTCAGGCACAGGATCTTCGACGGATCGGTGCCGTTGAGCAGCAGCCGGATGACGCGCTGGGCCAGCACATGCGTCTTGCCCGAGCCGGCATTGGCGGACACCCAGGCCGAGTTCTTCGGGTCGGAGGCGCGCGCCTGGCTGGAGGCGGTTTCGCTGGGGATGGGATAGGCTTTTTTCATGCCTCCCCCGCCTCGTCATCGCTGTCGCCGCCGGCCGACCATTCGAGCACGCGCGCCAGATGGTCGTAATCGCCATCGCTCTCGCCCTCGCGAAATGGCAGCGCCCGCGACAGATAGCCGGTCGTCGGATCGGCATAGTGGACCAGCAGCTTTTCCAACCGCGCCCAAGCCTCCTCGGCGAGGTCTTCGGCGGTCCGAGGCTGGCGGTTGTAGTCGAGGATGGATTCCTCGAACACTTCGCCATTCGGCTTCAGCCGCACGAATGCGAGCTGGGAGGGCTCGCGCGCGCCAAGCCCCTTGAAGGCGCCGCGCCGGAGCAGCGCCCCTTCGAGCGCCAGCTGTGGCGCCAGCAGCGTGTGGGCCTGCGCCTTGGACGGGGACGAGCCGGTCTTGTAGTCGAGAATGTCGGCCATGTCACCGGCCAAAAGGTCGACGCGGTCGGCATAGCCGGACAGCGTCACGCCGGTGCGGCCGACAGCGGTCTTTTCGGCACGCTCCTCGGCATGCCGCCGGGCGACGGCGGGAGCGCGGCCGCGCTCCCATTCGATGATGTTGGCGGCAAGCTTTTCGAAGCGCGGCCACCACACAGCCTCGACATCGGCGGGCAGGGCGATCTCGGCAAAGCAGGTCCGGCCGGCAGCGATGAGGCGTTCCAGAGCTTCGGGCGCGCGGGGATCCGCCACCTCTGTCGAGAACAGATGCAGGATGTCATGAAACAGCGTGCCGCGCTCGGCCGCGCCGGGGTCGCGGATCACCGGCTCGAGCGGCAGAAGGCTCAGAATACGCTTGGCATAGACCGCATAGGGGTCGCGGCGCAGCGTCTCGATCTCGGTCACCGAGAAGTGGGTGGGCCGCATGCTCAGCGGCGGTTTCGGCTGCGGTCGCGGCGCGAAATGCTGCCGCTCGCCGGCATCGAGCGCGCGCGCCCAGGCAAGCAATTCGTCGCCGCGTCCGCGCAGTGCGGCTGCAGGATCCTTGCCGATGAAGGTGAGGATGCGCTGCAACCAGCGCGACGGCACCGCCGGTGCGTCGCTGGCGCGGGCGGAGCGCGTCAGCACCACCTTTTTCGCCCCCATCGCCATCTGGAAGTCGTGGGCGGCAAGGCCGATGCGCCGCTCCGGCGGCTCGAGATCGATGCCGGTCTTCATCAACCGCGACATGAAGCGATCGCTTTCCGGCTTGCGTGGCCACACGCCTTCGTTCAGCCCGCCAATGACAAGCGTGTCGACGCTCTGCAGCCGCGCCTCCAGCGCGCCCCATATCGCGATGTTGCGGTCTGTGCCTTGCCCCGGCTTGACCGTTTCCGGTGCTACCAGCGCGTCCATCACATCAGGCCATTCGTCGGCCGGGAAGTCGAACGATGCAGACGCGGCGACCACACCGCGCAGCAGCTCGGCGAGTTTCTCGCCGGCGTCGCCGGCATAAAATTCAGCCAGGCTGCCCTCCGCCGTGCGGCCGAGATTTTCCAGCGCGGCGACGCTCGCTCTGGTCAACGCGACGAGATCGGCATTCTCTTCACCGCGAAAGGCAGTCAGCGGCGCCAGCGCCGCCACAAGCCGGCTCAGCATATCGCGGGCATCGTCGATGCCGCGCACGCTCAGGCGCGAAAACCAGAAGGGCTGGCGCTTGTCCCCGCTCAGCCCGGCGAGACGCTCCTCGAACAGTGCTGGCAAGGCGGCGATGTCGGGGCGTCCGGTGCCGCCGCGCAGCGCCACGAGTTCGATGAGCTCGGCGGCATGGCGCACGCCGGTGCGCTCAAGTCCGAGCCCGAGCAGCGGATGCTTGAGCAGCGACAAAAGGCCGACGGGATCGCCGGGCCGGAATACCGCGTGAAGTGTGAGCCGCAGCAGGCTGGCTGCAGGCGTGTTGGCGAGCGGCGTGCCGCCGGAATCGTCAGCGATCACACCGAAGCGCAACAGCTCGGCCGAGACGCGCCGCGCCAGCCCGCGGTCGCCGGTAACGAGAGCTGCCCTGTGTCCCGGCTGTTCCACGGCGGTTTTCAGCGCGATGGCGATCGCCACCGCCTCGTCGCGTTCGCTGGCGGCTTCGACCAGCGTCACGTCGGCGAAGGCCTCGGCGATATCCAGGGCGTTGAAGCGTATGCGGGTCTCGGCCCATAATTCCGTGGTCTCGGCCGGCCGCAGCGCCTCGCCGACAAGGGCCGCGCGAAGCGCCAGTGCGGGCTCGGCGGCGACCACTTCCTCGACATCGCCACGCAGCACGCCAATTTTGCCGATCAGCTTGGCCATGCCGTATTGCGGGTGGCCAAGCAGTGCCGGCCGCGCACCGGGCGCCGCAATCGCGGCAAAAGACGGTTCGTCCAGCATCCCATCGAGCCCGGGCAGCACCACGGCGCCGTTGGGCAGGCCGGCGACCGTGGCAAGCAGTTCAGCCGTGGCGGGAATAGAGCCCGTCGAGCCGGCGGCGATCACCGGGCCTTTGGGCGGATTGCGTTCCAGCCGCTTCGCCTCGCGCCGGATCAGCGCATTGCGGTGCGCGGCCGGGTTCGAGCGGTCGCGCTCCTCCAGCAATTTCGGCCAGGCCTCGGTGACGATACGGAGGAAATCGAGCGTCACCAGCCACCATCCGGCAAGATTGCCGGTGACCAGATCGGCAAGCCTGGTCCAGTCCGTGCCTTCGGTTTCGATCTCGTCCATCAGCCGGGCGAGGTCACGCGCCAGCCAGATCGCATCGGCGGCGGAGGCCGGCACGACGATCTCTTCGTTGAACATATCAAGGACATGCGCCGGCAAGGTGCGCTTCCAGGCCCGCACCAGCGGCGCCAGTAGCAGCAGGCGTTCGATGGCTGCGATCGGCGGCGCCATTTCAAGCTCGGTCGGCGTGCCGGCGTCGAAGGCGGCTTCGTCCTCGTCGAACTCTCCGAGCGGGCGGATGACCGGCAGGATCGCCGAACGACGGCTCCCTCCCGGTCCTGAAAGCGCGTCGACAAAGGCGCCGCGCAGCGCGCGAGCCGCGCGCCGTGTCGGCACATAGATGGTGACATCAGCCAGCGCCAGCGGATCGCCGTCGAACCGGAAGCCGGGCACCAGCCGTCCGGCCAGCAAGGCCTCGGCCAGAGTCGGCAGGAATGGCGCTCCGGGCGGGATCGAAAGAACGCGGCGCGCGCCGCTCATACCACCTTCGCGAGAGCGTCGGCGACCGCCGCTTCCGCCTGCGGAATGGCGTCGGGAGTGCCGACGGTGATCCAGCTTCCGCGCATCTGCATGCCGAACAGACGGCCAGAGGCGATTGCCTTGTCGAAATAGGTGTTGAGCGAATGCGCCCCGGCCGGCGCATCCCTGAAGATGGCGGGATTGACGATTGCCGCTCCGGCATAGATCAACCCGGCCGGATCGCCTTTCGAGCGCCGCATGCCGCCATCCGGCGCCATCAGGAAATCCGTGCCGACACCGTGTCCGGTGGCCGAGTCGAGATCGGTAAGCATCAGCAGAATATCCATTTTCGCGCCGTCCCATGCAAGGGCAAGGCGCTCGAGGCTGGGCTGGCCGCTGTCGATCCAGAACGTATCGGCGTTGATGATGTAGAAGGGTTCGGCACCCAGCAGCGGCAATGCCTTGACGATGCCACCCGCCGAATTCAGCAGCGCGTCGCGCTCGTCGGAAATGACGATCTTTGGCGCCCGCCTGTGGGCGATATGGGCGACGATCTGGTCCGGCAGATAGTGCACGTTGACGATGGCTTTCTCGACGCCGGCCGCTTCGAGACTGTCCAGCCCCCAGTCGAGCAAGGTCCTGCCGGCGATCCGCACCAGCGGCTTCGGCATGGTGTCGGTGATCGGCCGCATGCGCTTGCCAAGACCAGCCGCCAGCACCATCGCTGTGGTCAAGGTCACGGGAGCCGTTCCTCCAGCAGGCCATGTGCCATGTAAAACTCCTTCAACTGAGCCAGCGCCGGGTGCGCCAGCGCCCGCCTGAGATAATCGCGGATGCGCGGCAGGTGTCGGAGATAATAGGGCTTGCCGTCGCGCTTTTCGAGCCGCACGAAAATGCCGAGGATCTTCGAATTGCGCTGCGCCGCCATGATCGCATAGGCCGCGCGGAAGGCGTCCTCATCGAAGCCGCCGGCGGCGTGGCGCGCAGCGACATAGGCGTCCACGGTCCGCTGCTCGATATCGGGCGCAACGGTGACGCGGGCATCCATGGCCAGCGACGCAACGTCATAGGCCGCCGGACCCATCAGCGCGTCCTGGACGTCGACGATGCCGAGGCGGTCGTGGCCTTTGCGGTCACCGCGCCAGATGATGTTGGGCGAATGGAAGTCGCGCAGCATCAGCGTGTATTCCTGTGTGTCCAGCCGATCGAGAACCGCGTTCCATTCCCTGTGATAGCCGGCGCGTAAAGCCTCGCTTGCCGGGCTGCCAGTCACCATCGGCACATACCAATCGACCAAGAGATCGGCTTCGATCAGCATGGCGTCGCGATCGAAGGGCGGCACCTCGTGGAAGACGCCTGGGACGGCTTCCATGCGCTGCAGCCAGGTCTTGCCATGCATCATGGCCAGCAATTCGGCTGCTGCCGTGTAGCGCTCGGCCACCGGCTCACCATTGCCGTCGAGAAAACCTTCCGAGCCCAGATGCTCCAGCAGCAGAAACCCTTGCTCGAGATCCTCGGCATGGATTTTTGGGACACTGACACCTTGCGCCAGCAGCGCCTTGTCGATGGCGACGAAGGCGGTGACCGACTGCGCGGTGTGGGCGATCACGGCATAGGGCTTGCCGTCGCGCACCGGCGGCCCCAGCGCCAGCCGCGGCGAATTCATCAGCACGCGCGGCGCAAGGCCGGCGAGCGAAACGATCTCGTAAGAGCGCGCCGAGGCGTCACCGACGAAAAAGCGCCGCGCGGCGTCGCCCCAACCGGCCGTTTTGAGGAAATCGCGCATCGCCAGCGATCGCGCCACGCGTTCGAAGGCAACGCCTTGGCCCGATAGTTTCGCCAATCGTCCTTCGTCCTGATGGACGAGTTCGATCCAGATCGACGTTCTCGGAAGAGCGGCCTCCGCCCGTTCCGGCCACTCGACAAGGGCAGCGCCCTGCAGCAGCGCCTCGTCGAAACCCAGCTCGTCCATCTCGCCGGCCGAGGACAGGCGATAGAGATCGAAATGGTGCACGGGGATGCGCGTGTCGTAGCTTTGCACCAAGGTGAAGGTAGGGCTCGGCACATCGAGGCCGGCATCATCGGCCAGCGCCCTGATCAGGGCCCGCGCCAGCGTCGACTTGCCGGCGCCGAGATCGCCCTTGAGCGCCAGCACGTCGCCCGGCCGCAGCGCCATGGCCAGGTCTTCGCCGAGCCTTGCGGTCGCAGCCTCGTCGGCGAGAAAACGCTCCAGCACAACAACAGTCATCGAGCGCGCTACTCGGCCGCGGCGCGGATGCCCGACGGTGCATCGGGGAAGGTGCAGATGACGGTGGTGCCCTTGTCCTTGCCGGTCTCGATGCGCACGCTGCCGCCGTGCAGCTCGACAAAGCTCTTGACGATCGACAGGCCTAAGCCCGCACCGCGCCGGCGCCCGCCATTGGTGCGCGGCTCGAAGCGGCGGAACACCGAATCGAGCAGGTCCGGCGGCATGCCGGGGCCGTTGTCATGGACGGAGAATTCCACACCTTGCTCCAAATGCCGGCAGGCAAGCGTGATAGTGCTCGCCTCCGGCGCGTAATTGGCGGCGTTGCTGAGCAGATTGTAGAGGATCTGGCGAACCCGGGTCTCGTCGCCGTGAAAACTCTTCGGCGCCGCAGCGGCGTCGATCCGGAGCTTGATCGAATGCTCTTGCAGCCGGTCGGCGACCAGTTCGGCCGCGGCCTCGATGGTGCGCTCGACGCTTACTTCCGAAATGTCGAGCTGCATGATGCCGGCGTCGACGGTGGCGAGGTCGAGTATGTCGTTGACGATGGTGAGCAGCACCGAGGATGACGAGCCGACATGCTCGACATATTCGCGCTGCTTTGGGCTGAGCGGCCCGGTCGCCGGCAGCGACAGAAGCTCGGTAAAGCCGATAATGTTGGTCAGCGGCGAGCGCAGCTCGTAGGAGACGTGCTGCACGAACTCGTTCTTCAGCTGGTCGGATTTCTGCAGCGCTTCGTTCTTGTCCTTCAGCGCGCGCTCGACATTGACGCTGTCGGTGACGTCCACAAAGGTCATCATCACCTGGCCGTTGGGCAGCGGGATGACGGCGTAGCTGAGCACTGTGCCGTTCTTCAGTTCGGTCTGGCCATGGCGGTCGCGGCGCTCGTCGTCGAAACCGGTGATGGCGGCGACGAACCCGCCCCACGGGCTGTCGACGGCGCGCTGGTCGCTGAGATCGCGGATCGCCGAGACATGGACGTTGGGCTTGATCACATCCTGGCTCAGTCCCCACAGCGCGACAAAGGCCGGGTTCGACAGGCGCAGCCGCCCATCGGGGCCGAACACCGCGACGCCTTCGGCCAGATTGTCGAGCGTTTCGCCCTGGACCCGCACCGCCGTCTGGTAGCGGCTTTCCAGGTCCATCTTCTCGGTCAGGTTCTCGAACACCCAGGTCACGCCGCCCTTCGGCTGCGGGTTGGCCACCACGCGGATGGTCTTGCCGTCGGGCAGATGCCACCAATGCTCTTGCGATTCCACCGCGCGGTAGGCGCCAAGCAGGCCTTCTTTCCAACGCCGCCATTCCGGCTGCTCGGCGATCTTGCCTTCGCTGCGCAGCCGGTCGAGCAGCAGCGCATTGTCGGGCGCGCTGTGCAGGAAGCCCGGGTCCAGCCCCCACAGTTTCTGGAACGCCTGGTTGAAGAAGCGCAACTTTTCGTTGGCATCGAAGATCGCCACCGCCGTGTTGAGCTGGTCGAGCGTGTCGGCATGGCTGCGCACCGTGCGCTCATATTCGCCGCGAATGGTTTCGGTGGCGCTGGTGTCGCAGGCAAGGCCGGCCGAGCCGTCCGCACCGGCGAAGTCGGTGACGGCGAACACGCGGCGGTCGCCCTCGATCACCGTCGACAGCGTTTGTTCGAAGATTGGGCGCGATTTGTGCTGCGCGGCGATCTGTTCGCGCGCTTGGGCGCCGAGGAATTCCTTGGCTTCGCGCACGGCGGTCTCGGCGTTCGGTGCCTCGACCGCTCCGGCATAGGCACGGTTGACCCATTTCAGCCGCCCGTCGGTGGCGCGCAGCCAGGCCGGCATCGGCAAGGCGTCGAGCAGGCCGATCATGGTCTCGTAGTCGGCGGCCAGACGCTGGTTCTCGATCTTCAGCCTGGCTTGGCTCCTCTGAGTTTCCGACAGCGAGACGAAGCGCACCAGCACATGCGCGGCGCTCTTGCGGCCATGCACTTCAAGCGGCGCCCCGGCCTGCGATTCGATCACGAGATCAAAGGGTTTCGCTTTCTCGCGCAGACCAGCGACGGCATTTTCGAGCGCCGCCGCCGAGCGCGGCATCAGCCAGCGGCCGAAGGCGAGGAAGGCTGCACGGTCGTCCGGCGCACCGCTTTCCAGCGGCAGCGTGCCGATCAGCTCCGGCTTCTTGTTCTCCGACGCCCAGACGATGACGCGCTGGTCACGCAGATTGAGCAGCGCCTCGGAGCGCTGCAGCGCCGCATTGATGTCGGCAATGCGGGCTCTGAGTTCGACATTCTGCGCCGAGGTGCGGGCTCTTTCGCGGATCAGGAAGATGGCCGAGACCAGTGCCGCGCCCATGACGCCGACGAACATGGCGAGCTGGATGACTTCGACCGCGCTGACCGACAGTCCGGCCTTCTGCGCAATGGCCGGCTCGGCATGGGCGGCAAACGAGGTGAGCGGGCCGGCAAGAGCTGAGGTGGCAAGAAAGCCGGCGGTGCGGGCGCCGACGCGCCTCTTCAGGCCACCGCCTGTCGTGACGGAGCCATTGCTATCGGAATCGTCATGGCCGCCGGAAACGGCCGATCCCGCGCGAGGCGGGTTTTCCCCCGGCATGCCTTGGTCCTCTTCGCCGCCTGAATGCAAGACCGCCCAGATCAGGATCACGTTTGATGGAAACGCCCTTCTGACCTAACTCTTTTCTAAAGAGCATGATCTTTTCGAAAACCGCTTCCCACTTTTCGCCGACGCGGTCCTTCGGTTCGAATCATGCTCTCGATGCGTACGCCGGCCTCGTCCCCGGCCCACGAATCAGCACAATAGCGCGTGCTGGAATCGGCGTGAAGAATCATCCGCGCAAAAAAGAAGCCGGGCGAAAAGTCAATCGCCCGGCTTCAATATCTAGTGGTAAACGCCGCTTTGGCTAATAGCGGTAGTGTTCCGGCTTGAACGGACCCTGCGGGGTCACGCCGATATAGGCGGCCTGTTCGCCGGAAAGTTCGGTCAAGCGGGCTCCAAGCTTGTCGAGATGCAGACGCGCCACCTTCTCGTCGAGGTGCTTGGGCAGCACATAGACCTGGTTCTGGTACTGGCCGGGCTTGGTGTAGAGTTCGATCTGCGCCAGCACCTGATTGGTGAACGAAGCCGACATCACGAAGCTCGGATGACCGGTCGCGTTGCCGAGGTTGAGCAGGCGCCCCTCGGACAGCAGGATCATCCGCTTGCCGTCCGGGAAGGTTATCATGTCGACCTGCGGCTTGACGTTGGTCCATTGCAGGTTGCGCAGCGACGCGACCTGGATCTCATTGTCGAAGTGGCCGATATTGCCGACGATCACCATGTCCTTCATCGAGCGCATGTGGTCGAGGGTGACGACATCCTTGTTGCCGGTGGTGGTGATGACGATGTCGGCGGTTGGTGCGGCATCTTCCAGCGTGACGACTTCAAAGCCGTCCATCGCCGCCTGCAGCGCGCAGATCGGATCGACTTCCGTGACCTTGACGCGGGCGCCGGCGCCCTTGAGCGAAGCCGACGAGCCCTTGCCGACGTCGCCATAGCCGCAGACGACCGCAACCTTGCCGGCCATCATGGTGTCGGTGCCGCGGCGGATGCCGTCGACCAGCGATTCCTTGCAGCCATATTTGTTGTCGAACTTCGACTTGGTGACCGAGTCGTTGACGTTGATCGCCGGGAAGGGCAGCAGGCCCTTCTTCTGCAACTGGTAGAGCCGGTTGACGCCCGTCGTCGTCTCTTCGGTGACGCCGCGGATGGCTTCCTTCTGCTTGGTGAAGAAGCCGGGCGAAGCCTTCAGGCGCTTCTTGACCTGGGCGTAGAAGTATTCCTCTTCCTCGCTCTGCGGGTTGGACAGCACGTCCTCGCCGGCTTCGGCGCGGGCGCCGATCAGTATGTACATCGTGGCGTCGCCGCCATCATCGAGGATCATGTTGGAGAGGCCGCCATCGGCCCACTGGAAGATCCTGTCGGTGTAGTCCCAGTACTCCTCGAGCGACTCGCCCTTGACGGCGAACACCGGGATGCCGGCCTCGGCGATGGCCGCGGCCGCATGGTCCTGGGTCGAGAAGATGTTGCACGAGGCCCAGCGGATATCGGCGCCAAGCGCCTTCAGCGTCTCGATCAGCACCGCCGTCTGGATGGTCATGTGCAGCGATCCGGTGATGCGCGCACCTTTCAACGGTTTCTTGTCGCCGAATTCCTCGCGGCAGGCCATCAGGCCCGGCATTTCGGTTTCGGCGATATCGAGTTCCTTGCGGCCCCAGCCGGCAAGCGAGATGTCGGCGACCACATAGTCCTTGCTACCTGTCATGGCAGTGCTCCGGTGTGATTTGTCTTCAGAATGCGCCTGCGCCACACGGCGCGTCGAAGGGCGCGGAATGCCGGCCTGACTAGCAGATCGCCGCCAAGACGACAATGGGATATAAAGAAATCTTTATGCGCGTATGTGTTTACGGGGATGCATGCCGCCCAAAAGTATCCGGCGGTTTTGGGACAACGGCGTCCAAAGCAAAAACTTCAGCACTCTTCGCCGAAGCGCGAGGCGACCAGCTGCTCCAGCGCGTCCATCGCCGCTGCGGCTTCAGCGCCGCTGGCGGTGACGCGGATCGAATAACCGGGGCTCGCCGCCAGCATCATCAGCCCCATGATCGAGGTGCCGCCGACCTTGAGACCATCCTTCTCGACATGGACGGTGGCGTCGAAGCCGCTGGCGACCTGGACGAACTTCGCCGAGGCGCGCGCATGCAGGCCGCGCTGGTTGACGATCGGGAACTCGCGCACGATCTCACCGGGCGACAGCGCGTTCATTTGCTGCTCAGCAGCTGACTTGCGACGTTGATGTATTTGCGCCCCGCGGCCTGCGCCTCGTCGAGCGCGGTCGCCATGTTGTCGCCCTTGCGGATCGACGACAGCTTGATCAGCATCGGCAGGTTCATGCCGGCGATGACCTCGGTGCGACCGGATTCCATCACCGAAATGGCGAGGTTGGAAGGCGTGCCGCCGAACATATCGGTCAGAACGATGACGCCGGTCCCGGTGTCGACGCGGCCGACGGCGTCGACGATATCGCGCCTACGCTGCTCCATATCGTCGTCGGCGCCGATTGCCACGGTTTCGAAATTGTCTTGTGGCCCCACGACATGTTCCACGGCATGGCGGAACTCGGCGGCCAGTTGACCGTGCGTTACAAGCACGAGTCCGATCATTCTATGGTGGCTCCCGTCATCGCCGCTTCACAGGCGCTTTTTATGCTCGCCGGCCATCCCAGGCGGCGGGAGCGCTATCTTGTCGACGCGCGGCGCGTTGACAAGCCCAAAATTGCGTCGGCCATGGCCAATTTGACGCATTGCAGCAAAAAACCGGCGGCGGATCATACGAAAGGCGCAATCGCCAGCCGCGCCATTACCGCCGGCAAAGCCGCAGTGACGTTGCGCTGAACGAGGTCGATGCGCGGCACCACACAGCCGGCAATGGTCGCGCTCGACTCTTCCTGGAAACGCTCCACAGCGTTAGCGGCAACCAGCTGGATCGTAAGGTCGATGACTCCCACAGATTGGAACAAAAGCGGCTTCGGACCAAGTCCGGGCACCTCTGCGAGGCCGGCAATGCTGGCGGGCGCATGGCAGACCAGCCGCCCGAAACGCGCCGCGACAAACAGCTGGTCGTCGCCGATCAGCCGCGCAAACAGCCCGAGCCGGCTGAAATGGTCGATGAGCGCCAGCGCCAGCGTTGTCTTGCCCGAGCCGGACGGCCCGGTGATCAGGACGCCCCGCTCGCCAATCAGGACTGCGGTGGCATGGATGTTCTCGGGTTCCGCGGTGGGATCGGGCATGCGCAGCCGCGATCAGCCTTCGGCCGGCAGCGTAACGACGAAGCGCGCGCCCTTGATGTCGCCGGGCTTGGTGCCGGGGATGTTCTCGGCGGTCAGCGTGCCGCCATGGGCTTCGACGATCTGCCTGGATATCGACAGGCCAAGCCCCGAATTCTGGCCGAACGCCTCGCCGGCCGGGCGGTCGGTGTAGAAGCGCTCGAAGATGCGGTCGATGGCGTCGGCGCGGATTCCGGGGCCGTTGTCGTCGACGGTGACGATGTTGACCTTGCCCGAGCGTGCCAGGGAAATGGCGATATGGCCGTGGTCCTCCGGCACGAAGGAGCGGGCATTCTCGATCAGATTGGTGATGACCTGGCCGATCCTCAGATCATGGCCGGTGACGAAATAGCCTTTGACGCCTTGCGGCAGCTTGGCGGCCTTGAATTCGATCTCGACAGCCTTTTTGTTGCGCGTCGCTTCGCGCGACACGGCGACGAGATCGATGATGAATTTCTTCAAATCGACCGTGGCGGCATCCTCACGCGCCAGTTCGGCGTCTAGGCGCGAGGCATCGGAAATGTCGGTGATCAGCCGGTCGAGACGCCGGACATCGTGCTGGATGATCTCCATCAGCCTGCCGCGTGAATTGTCGTTCTTGGCAAGCGGCAAGGTCTCCACCGCGCTGCGCAGCGAGGTCAGCGGGTTCTTCAGCTCGTGCGAGACATCGGCGGCGAAGCTTTCGATCGCCTCGATGCGGGCATAGAGCGCATTGGTCATGTCGCGCACCGCGACCGACAAATTGCCGATCTCGTCCTGGCGGTCGGAAAAGTCGGGGATCTCCTCGCGGCTCTTGACGCCGCGCCGCACCCGCACTGCCGCCGCCGATAGCCGGCGCAGCGGATTGGCGATGGTGGATGCGAGCAGCATCGACAGGATGGCGGTGACCAGGGCGGCGATGCCGAACACGCGCAAAATAGCCTTGCGCTCGGCGGCGACGATCTTGTCGATGTCGCCGCCTTCCGTCGACAGCATCAGCACGCCGAGAACGGCGCGGAAGCGCTGGATCGGCACCGCCACCGAAACGATCTGCTCGCCCTGTTCGCTCACCCGCACGATCGTCGACGGACTGCCGGTCAGCGCCTTGACCACTTCCGGGAAGGCCGCACCGTTGCCGCCGGGCTGCTCATGGTAGACGGGCAGGTCCTTGTTGCGGAAGAAGTCGAAGACGAATTTCTGCACGCGCTCCAGCATATCCGGCTGCTCGTCCTCGACCGGAGGCAGGTCGTAGCGCAGGATCTGGCCGCGCGAGTAGAGATGGCGCGAATCGAGCAGCAGATTGGCGTCGCGGTCATAGATGCGGGCCCGGGTGCGCGTCGGCGAAATCAGCCGCCGCAGCACCGGCGCGACGCGCTCGGGGTTGATCGGGAAATCCAGATTGTCGAGCTGGTCTGAGCCCGGCCCCAGGCTTTCACCGGCCTGCAGTTCGAGTAGTTTTTCCGGATCGATGCTGATCGAATCGGTCTCGACCGTTGCCGACGCGGCAATGGCGCCGGCGATGATCTCGCCCTGCGTCATCAGGCTTTCGACGCGGGCGTCGATCAGCCCGTCGCGGAAGGTGTTGAGATAGAGGATGCCGGTGACCAGCACGGCGAGGCCGGCCAGGTTGAGGAACAGGATGCGCCGGGTCAGGCTGGAAAAGATGTGGTGGCCGAGGAAGCGGCGCATCGGCACCGTCAACCTCGACAGGAATGCGGGCAGAATCCGCGACCGCCTGACAGCGCTCGTTCGTCTGCTCCGCTGTACATCCACTGCCATCGAATAGCAGCTCCCGCCTAGTCTTTGGTTTTATGCATGTCGTCGTCCCAAAAACCGCGACCACTTTTGGGCGACATGCATCAACTCAAGCTTCGCGGAACCGGTATCCGACTCCGTAAAGGGTTTCGATCATTTCGAAGTCGTCATCGACGGCTTTGAACTTCTTGCGCAGCCGCTTGATGTGGCTATCGATGGTGCGGTCGTCGACATAGACCTGCTCATCATAGGCGGAATCCATCAGCGCATCACGGCTTTTTACCACGCCTGGGCGCTGCGCCAACGAGTGCAGGATGAGAAATTCGGTGACCGTCAGCGTCACCGGCTCGCCCTTCCAGGTGCAGGTATGGCGTTCCTGGTCCATGACGAGCTGGCCGCGTTCCAGCGAACGGGCCTGCTGGCTGGGCGCCTTTGCCGCAGCTTCGCGGGCGCTGGCGCGGCGCAGCACGGCGCGCACCCGCTCGACCAGCAGGCGCTGCGAGAACGGTTTGCGGATGAAATCGTCGGCGCCCATCTTGAGGCCGAAAAGCTCATCGATCTCATCGTCCTTCGAGGTCAGGAAGATCACCGGCAGGTCGGACTTCTGCCGCATCCGGCGCAACAGCTCCATGCCGTCCATGCGCGGCATCTTGATGTCGAGGATGGCGAGATTCGGCGGCCGCGCCGCCAGGCCTTCCAGCGCCGACGCACCATCCGTGTAGGTCTCGACGCGATACCCCTCGGACTCGAGGGCGATCGACACCGATGTCAGAATGTTGCGGTCGTCATCGACAAGCGCGATTGTTGCCATTTCAAGCGGCTCCCTCATGAGCTGTCCCTTCTGTCTTAGAGAAGGGGCTTTTGCAGGACAAATTAGGTACAAAATGTGGCACAGGCTCCACCCGCTGTCGCGGACGGCTTGCCGGCGGCCCCATCGGAACCTCTACACGGGGTTGGACGAACACTGTGTGCCAATCCTTTGGGCAACCACCGTGATTTTTTGCACATATAAACGATTTAAACAACTTTCAAAATTTTTAAATCGATTAATGATTTGATATCATTCGAGTTTTCTGGTTCTCACCGTCTCAGCCCCTAACGCGGGCTCGCCGGAAACGCGCCGGCAAAGTGCGGCGAATCCAGAAGAAGGGACCCTTGATGTCGGAAGTCGGCAAACGCAATTCTGCTTGCGCGATCGATCGTATCGGCCTGAAAACCACCGGCACGGTGCATTATAATTTTGGTGCGGCCGCCCTTTATGAGGCAGCGATCCGTCGTGGCGAGGCCCGGTTGACCGCCGGCGGCGCGCTGCTTGCCGAGACCGGCCAGCACACTGGCCGCTCGCCCAAGGACAAGTTTGTCGTCCGCGATGGCGCCACCGAGCCCCATGTCTGGTGGGACAACAACAAGGCGATTTCGGCGGGCCAGTTCGAAATGCTGCTCGCCGATTTCCTTGTCCACGCCGCGAATAGGGATCTCTATGTGCAGGACCTCGTCGGCGGCGCCGATGCCGAGCTGAAGCTGCCGACGCGGGTCATCACCGAATTCGCCTGGCACTCGCTGTTCATCCGCAATCTTTTGATCCGCCCGCAGGCCGCCGAGCTCGAGGATTTCGTGCCGGAGATGACGATCATCGACCTGCCGTCCTTCCGCGCCGATCCGGCCCGTCACGGCAGCCGCACCGATACGGTGATTGCGGTCGATCTCGCCCGCAAGATCGTGCTGATCGGCGGCACTTCCTATGCCGGCGAGATGAAGAAGTCGGTGTTCACCATGCTCAACTATCTGCTGCCGGAAAAGGGCGTCATGCCGATGCACTGCTCGGCCAATGAGGGCCCGGGCGGCGACGCAGCGATCTTCTTCGGGCTTTCCGGGACGGGCAAGACGACGCTGTCGGCCGATCCGTCACGTACGCTCATCGGCGACGACGAGCACGGCTGGGGACCGCACGGCATCTTCAACTTCGAAGGCGGCTGCTACGCCAAGACGATCCGGCTGTCGGCCGAGGCCGAGCCGGAGATTTTCGCCACCACGCAGCGCTTCGGCACGGTGCTGGAAAATGTCGTGCTCGACGCCGACCGCGTGCCGGACTTCAACGACGGCCGGCTCACCGAAAACACGCGCTGCGCCTATCCGCTCGACTTCATCCCCAATGCTTCGAAGAGCGGACGCGCCAGCCATCCGAAAAACATCATCATGCTGACCGCCGATGCCTTCGGCATCATGCCGCCGATCGCACGGCTGACCCCGGCGCAGGCGATGTATCACTTCCTCTCCGGCTACACCGCCAAGGTGGCCGGCACCGAGAAGGGCGTTACCGAGCCGGAAGCGACCTTCTCGACCTGCTTCGGCGCCCCGTTCATGCCGCGCCACCCCAAGGAATACGGCAATCTGCTGCGCGAGCTGATCGCCCGCCACGGCGCCGATTGCTGGCTGGTCAACACCGGCTGGACCGGCGGCGCCTACGGCACCGGCAAGCGCATGCCGATCAAGGCGACGCGCGCCTTGCTGGCCGCAGCGCTTGACGGTTCGTTGAAGGCGTCCGGTTTCCGCACCGACGCCAATTTCGGCTTCGAGGTGCCGGTTGCTGTGCCTGGCGTCGACAGCGCCATTCTCGACCCGCGTTCGACCTGGGCTGACAAGGCAGCCTATGACCGGCAGGCAGCGCGATTGGTCGGCATGTTCGCCGTCAACTTCGAGAAATTCGAGAGCCATGTCGATGCCGTCGTGCTCGGCGCAGCACCCCGCCTGCAGGAAGCTGCGGAATAGTCGAGGCGTCTTCACCGAAGCATCCTTGAAAGGCGCGATCTCGATCGGGCCTTTTCTTTTTTGGTCCGCCGCGCCATGACTGCGGCATGCCTATCGACGACATCATCATATCAGACGAAGCCGTAATCCATCCGGGCGACCTGCACGAGGATTTCATCCGCTCGTCGGGTCCCGGCGGCCAGAACGTCAACAAGGTGGCGACCGCCGTCCAATTGCGCTTCGACGCCGCCAATGCGGCTGGCCTGTCCGAACGCGTGCGCGCGCGCACGATCAAGCTCGCCGGCCAGCGCGCCACCAAGGACGGCGTCATCGTCATCGAGGCCGGCCGCTTCCGCACCCAGGAGCAGAACCGGGCCGATGCCCGGGTAAGGCTGACGGCGCTGGTCGCCAAGGCCGCGGAACCGCCGCCGCCGCCGCGCAAGAAGACCAGGCCGTCGAAAGGCTCGGTGGAGCGGCGGCTGCAAAGCAAGGCAGGGCGCGGCACGATCAAAAAGCTGCGCGGCCGGGTAGAGAACGACTAAGGACCGTGCCGACTGCGTGCATAAAGCGGCCTCCCCTTCGGAGCCGCAGCCGCAAGGTTTCACCATTGCCACAGAAAGGGAGACCGACAACGGTGGCTTTCGGGTCGCTGTTTCTGATTGGCGGTGGCATGGTTTCAGTATCAACCGGAGGCGAAGTCATGCTCGTTCTGCCCAAAGGCGTCCGCCACATGCCTGGTCATCTGTCCCGCGCGGCGCAGGAAGCGCTGGTCGAAGAGGTGAGGACCATTGTACAGCGCGCGCCGCTGTACGTGCCGGCGATGCCGCGGACCGGCAAGGAGATGAGCGTGCGCATGACCAATTGCGGCACGCTCGGCTGGGTCACCGACAAGGAGCTGGGCTATCGCTACCAGCCAACGCACCCACTCACCGGAGAGCCATGGCCGCCGATCCCGGACGCGCTGCTGCAATTGTGGCGGGAGGTCGCCGCCTATCCGAATCCGCCGGAGGCCTGCCTGGTCAATTTCTATACGCAGGACGCCAAAATGGGTCTGCACCAGGATCGCGACGAAGCCGATTTCTCGGCCCCAGTGGTCTCGGTGTCGCTTGGCGACGATTGCCTGTTCCGGGTCGGCCAAGTGACGGGCAGGGGGGCCACACGCGACGGCGGCACCAAATCGTTCCGCCTGAAAAGCGGCGACGTCGTCGTGCTCGGCGGCGAAGGCCGGCTCTGCTTCCATGGCGTCGACCGCATCTACCCGTCGACCTCGGCGCTGCTGAAAAATGGCGGCAGGATCAATCTGACGCTGCGGCGGGTGACCTTGCCTTGAAGAGGTGAGAGTGCATTCTTGCACTTACTGAACCACTGACCTTGCGAATGAAAAGTCCCTAACGGAATTTAAGGTTTCGGCCGCTAGTCTGCGCCAAAACGTCATCATTCCCGGTGTGGATACCATGCTCGAAATCGAATCCGAAGTGATTTGGCGCTACATTCGAAATGCCGCATGGCGCACGGTTTCGATCGCCCGCTCGGATGCATCGCTCTACCTGTTCATTGGCATCTACACTGCAACGGGGCTGGGGTTTCTGGCTTGGGTCGGCGCGCTCCATCGCACCGCATACCAGACCTACGTGCCGATATGGCTTATGGTTTTCGGTTTCGTGCTGCCGGCGGTATCGCTTCTCCTGGAAACCGGCTGGCTTTTGCATCGATTTGAGCGTCGGCGGAAATTTGCTGCGGGCAAGATGTTCTCAGCCGAGCGGATGGCGGTTCTCTTTTCCGGCATATGTCTGTTGATGGGCATCATGATTTTCCAAAGCACCTTCACCTCGGTCAAGAACGGCATGTCCGTCCTGTGGAAAGGTTTCCCCTATGATCGCGCCTTGGCAGATATCGATGCCTATCTGCATTTCGGCACTGATCCGTGGCGATGGCTCTACGTTATCGGCAAGCATGACTGGGTACGGGAATCCGTCGGATGGAACTACGACATGCTGTGGTTCATCATTTGCTACAGCATGCTGTTTTTCATGGTCACGTCACCACGCACCACGCATCTGAAGAGACGCTATGTGCTGTCCTTCATGGTGGTGTGGGTAGTCGTCGGAAACATCCTGGCCGGGCTGTTCATGTCGGCCGGACCGGCGTTCTACGGCTATGTCACCGGCGATGTGCCACGCTTCGGTGAACAGCTTTCGTTTCTTGCGCAAAGCCCGTCGGCGAGTTCCGCCGCCGTGTACCAGCAGTATCTGTGGACGCTCCAGACCGAGGGTGTGACTGGACTCGCGTCGGGAATATCGGCATTTCCAAGCGTTCATGTCGCCTTGATCACCCTGAATGCGGTATATACCTGGGAGTACGACCAGCGGTTGGGCGCCATCGCATTTCTGTATGTCGCCTTCATAGTCGCGAGTTCGGTCTATCTTGGTTGGCACTATGCGATCGATGGTTATGCGGCGGTCGCGCTCACGATCGCCCTATGTGCGGCCGTCCGCAAGCTGGTACCCGACGGCGAAATCCTGATGCCAGGCCCGGCCCGGCAATCGGCGGCTGGCGGCAGCCGCCCGGAGGCGGCGGTCACAGTTTCCTGAGCGCCACTTCCTCGACCAAATGATTGGCGCCCTTGCGCAGGATGAGGTCGGCGCGCGCCCGTGTCGGCACGATGTTCTCGCGCAGGTTTTTCAGGTTGATGTTGGCCCACAAGCCTTCCGCAATGGCACGCGCGGCGTCTTCCGAAAGCTGCGAATAGCGGTGGAAGAAGGAGTCCGGATTGCGGAAGGCCGTCTCGCGCAGCCGCATGAAGCGGGCGATGTACCATTGGTGGATCAGCTTTTCGTCGGCGTCGATATAAATGGCGAAATCGAAGAAATCCGACAGGAACGGCACGATCTTGCCGTCCTTCGGCAATTTGCCGGGCTGCAGAACGTTGATGCCTTCGAAGATCAGAATGTCTGGCCGGTCGATGGTGACGAACTCGCCGGGAATGACGTCATAGGTCAAATGCGAATAGACGGGCGCGCGGACATTGCGCTGCGCCGACTTGATGCCCGAGAGGAAACGCAGCAGCGCACCGACATCGTAGCTGTCGGGAAAGCCCTTGCGCTCCATCAGATTGTCTCGTCGCAACACCTTGTTGGGTAAGAGAAAACCGTCGGTGGTGATGAGATCGACCTTGGGGCTCGACGGCCAGCGCGCCAGAAGCTCCTTCAGCACGCGCGCCGTGGTCGATTTGCCGACCGCAACCGAACCGGCAATGCCGATGATGAACGGTGTCTTGACCACATCCAGCGCGTTGAAGAAGGCCTGGCGCTGGCGAAACAGCAACTGGCTGGCCTCGACATGCGCCGAAAGCAGCCGCGAGAGCGACAGATAGATGCGCTTGACTTCTTCCAGGTCGACCGGATCGTTCAGCGAGCGCAGACGGTTGATCTCGTCTTCGCCCAGCGTCATCGGCGTGTCGGCGCGGAAGTTCGACCATTGCTCGGCCGAGAAGAAACGATAGGGGGAATATTTCTCGGTCGGAGCGAGCTGGTCCATCGAGTTTCCTGCCCTCTAGAGCATGAGGCCGAAAAGTGTGAAGCGTTTTTCGGGCGACATCATGCTCCCTCTGTCAATTTAGAGACGGATTCAGATTTAAGGCCTCGGCCCGAAATCATCCGGCTCTAGCGGTCAGCCTTTCGGCCGGGATGCCTTTTCAGTGACGCCCGAACGGCCGGTGCGGCCCTCAAGCTCCTTCAGCACCTCGCCTAGCGAAACGCCGGCGATGCCAAGCACGACGAGCCAATGATATATGAGATCGGCACTTTCGGAAACGAGAGCATTTTTGTCGCCTTTGACGGCGGCAATCACCGTCTCGACTGCCTCTTCACCAAGCTTCTGCGCCGCCTTGTCGATGCCTTTGGCGAACAGTTTTGCCGTCCACGAGTCCGGGTCGCCGGAACGGGCGCGTTCGCCAATGATCGTTTCCAGATCGGACAGCGAAAATTCAGCCATGGCGCAGCCTACAGCCTTTGTGGAGTGGATTGAACCGGATAGTCCAGCCGCATCGGCAGCCCGGCCTCGGCCATATGCGCCTTGGCTTCCGCAATCGTGTAAGTGCCGAAATGGAAGATCGAGGCGGCGAGCACGGCGCCGGCATGGCCGTCGCGAATGCCCTCGACCAGATGGTCGAGCGTGCCGACGCCGCCCGACGCGATGACTGGCACGCGAACCGCATCGGCTATCGCGCGGGTCAGCGCAATGTCGTAGCCGGCCTTGGTGCCGTCGCGGTCCATCGAGGTCAAAAGAATCTCGCCGGCGCCGCGATCGACCATTTTTCGCGCAAACTCGACCGCATCGATGCCGGTCTTTTCACGGCCGCCATGGGTGAAGATCTCCCAGCGGCCGGGCTCTTTGGGCGCCGACACCTTCTTGGCGTCGATGGCGACGACAATGCACTGGTTGCCGAACTTGTCGGCGGCTTCGGCGACGAAATCGGGGTTCTTCACCGCCGCAGTGTTGATCGACACCTTGTCGGCGCCGGCCAGCAACAGTTTGCGAATATCGGCCACCTGGCGCACGCCGCCGCCGACGGTCAGCGGCATGAAGCATTGTTCGGCGGTGCGGGCGACGACGTCGAAGATGGTTTCACGGTTGTCGGACGACGCGGTGATATCGAGAAAGCAAAGCTCGTCAGCGCCGGCCGCGTCATAGGCTTTGGCCGCCTCGACCGGATCACCGGCATCGATGAGGTCGACGAAATTGACGCCCTTGACGACGCGGCCGTTCTTGACGTCGAGGCAAGGGATGACTCGGGCCTTCAGCATCAGCCCTTCTCCATCGTCGCCAGCAACTCGCTGAGCAGTTCGCCGACCAGCGGCGGAACCTCGGCCTGCGCATCGAACGCCGGATCGTAGGCGGAAATGGTGATGCCGGAAATCGGCAGCAGGCCGGCCATGCCGCAGACAGCCTGGCGCAGCTGTTTCGGCTCCGGGCCGCCGGGCGTGGTGTAGCGGTTGACCTGCAGCGCCCCGGGGTCGTGCACGTCGAGATCGAGATGCAGGTGCACCCGCTTCGCATCCGGCGCCTTCAGCCTGCCGCTCGCCGTCGCCCAGTCCGGGCATTCGGTGCGGATGACCGGCAACGTCTTCAACAGCTCCGTTTCGGCCGGATCGAGATCGCGCGCGTTGACCAGCACGCAGCGCGCCGGATCGATCGGCCTGAAGCCGGGGATGGCCGAGGCCATCGGCTTCCAGCACAGGCCGAGAACCGTGGCCAGCGCCATGCCGTCGAGAAAGCCGAAGATGGACGTCTCCGGCGTGTTGAGATCGCCATGCTGGTCGGCCCAGATGATCGCATCGGCATCCTCGCCGGCAACCGCACCGGCCGATGTCAGGCAATTGCCGGCCAGCACGATGGGAAACCGGCCGCGGTCTATGGCGATGCGGACCTCGCCGGAGACGGCACCGCACACGGCAAAGCCGGTGGCGATCTCGCGCTGCTGTTCGTCGCCAACCCTGCCGATATCGGTGACGACGACGTCATGCCCGGAGAGCGTCAGCGCGTCGACAAGCCCGCCGGCGATGAGTGCATCCGGGCCTCGGCCCATGCCGCCGTGATAGTGGCCGCTGTCATAGGAGGCCAGGATGATGGAGATTTTCACGGCCGGGTCTCCATCGCCTTGCCCTGCAGCACCGCCAGCGCCTCGGCCGGATCGATGCGCCCGTCATAGAGCGCGCGACCGGAGATGGCGCCTTCCAGTTTCTTCGCGTCGGGCATGGTCATGCGCACGATGTCGGCGATCGAAGCCAGCCCGCCCGAGGCGATGACCGGGATCGAGACCGCGTCGGCGAGATCTATCGTGGCATCCCAGTTGATGCCGGTCAGAACGCCGTCGCGGTCGATATCGGTGTAGATGATGGCGGCAACGCCGGCGCCTTCGAATTTCCGCGCCAGTTCGATGACGCCGAGGCTGGAGGCCTCGGCCCAGCCTTCGACCGCCACCTTGCCGCCCTTGGCGTCGATGCCCACGGCGATCTTTCCAGGAAATTCCTTGCAGGCTTCCCGGACCAGGTCGGGATCGCGCACCGCCACCGTGCCGAGGATGACGCGGGCCAGCCCGCGGTCGAGCCAGTCCTCGATCTGCGCCAGCGTGCGGATGCCGCCGCCGAGCTGCACCGGGTTTTTCGTCGCCTTGAGGATGGCGCCGACCGCCGCGCTGTTGACGCTCTGGCCCTTGAAGGCGCCGTTGAGGTCGACGACATGCAGCCATTCAAACCCTTGCTCTTCGAAGGCCTTGGCCTGGGCCGCAGGGTCGTCATTGTAGATGGTCGCGGTCGCCATATCGCCGTGCTTCAGCCGCACGCACTTGCCGTCCTTGAGGTCGATGGCCGGAAACAGGATCACCGTTCAGACCCCTTCCACAATGGCGAAATGCGAGGTCGAATAAGCGCGCCGGAATTTCAGCGCTGCCTGGTATTCGGGAGAATGGAAGCAAGCCAGCGCGACCTCGTAGCTTTCGAACTCGACGATCACATGGCGATTGCCGGATGGCTCTTCCGGGCTTGACGACTGACCGCCTCGCGTCAGGAATTTCGCGCCGTATTTGTCGAACGCCGCTTTGTTGGCGGCGATGTATTTCGGATAGTTTTCCGGATCGGTCACATCGACCATCGCCATCCAGTAGCCCTTCTTGCTCATCTCAAGGCCTCCAGCGCAGGAAGTTGGTGATCAGTGCCAGGCCGAGCGCCTGGCTCTTTTCCGGATGGAATTGCGTGCCGGCAAGGTTACCGCGCGCGACCGCCGCCGTTACCGGGCCGCCATAATCGGCGACGGCCAGCACTTCGTCCGGCCTTGTCGCGTCGAGATGGTAGGAATGAACGAAATAGGCGTGCAGACCCTTAGGCCCGGTCGCAATACCCGAAAACAGCGGGTGCTTGCGCTCCAGATCGATGGTGTTCCAGCCGATTTGCGGGATCTTCAGTGCCGGATCGGCGGGCGTGATCTCCTTGACGTCGCCGGCAATCCAGCCGAAGCCCTTGGTCACGGTCTTTTCCAGGCCGCGCTGCGACATCAGCTGCATGCCGACGCAGATGCCGAGGAACGGCCGCGCCTTGGCGATCGCTACCTCTTCCACCGCTTCCCACATGCCGGCGACGCCGCGCAGGCCCGCCGCGCAATCGGCATAGGCGCCGACGCCGGGCAAAACGATTCGGTCGGCGCTGCGCACCCGCTCGGCGTCGGCGGTTAGCTCAATGGCAGCGGCAATGCCGGCTTCATGCGCGGCGCGCTCGAAGGCCTTGGTGGCCGAGCGCAGATTGCCCGACCCGTAATCGATGATGGCAACCCGCATCTCAGGCTTTTCCCGGCGTATGGCTCAGGCCCAGCGTCAGCCCGGTCTGCGTCGGCCGGGCCAGGCTGGCGTCCGGCACGATGCGCGGCAGCGGCGCCGGCTCGTCGGCAAGCGCCTGGGCGTCCAGTGTCTGGCGGATGTCGGCATCGTCAGGATTGTCGGCTTCGACGACGCCCCATTCATGCCAGCCGCGGCGGCGCAGCGCTGCGATCCGCAGCCCTTGGCCTTCCAGCCCGATATAGAGCGAGACCAGTAAAGACAGTGCGGAGCCGGCCCAGTCCAGTCCCAGCCATTGGCCGAGCACCGAGATGAGCCCCATGGCGACGAAGGCGAGCGCCGCCTCGATCCACAGCCTGTGCCAGGCGAGCCACAGCGGCGCCACCAGGAAAGCCAGCCAGGAAAAACCGTCGCGGACCAAAACGGTTGCGTCGGACGCCTCGGTGCGGCCTGGCGGTTCCATCACGACATAGATGGCCATCAGCCTACCCTTTCAGAGATCCCTTGGTGGAGGGAACCGCTTCCGGCTGGCGCGGGTCGCGCTCCAGTGCGAAACGCAGCGCGCGCGCCACCGCCTTGAAGCAGGTCTCGGCAATATGGTGATTGTTGGCGCCATAATGATTGGTGACATGCAGCGTGATACCGGCATTCTGCGCCAGCGCCTGGAAGAATTCACGCACCAGTTCGGTGTCGAACGTGCCGATCTTGGGCGACGAGAAGGCGACATTCCAGACCAGGAACGGACGGCCCGACACGTCGATCGCGGCCCGCGTCAGCGTCTCGTCCATGGCAAGGTCGACAGAGGCGTAGCGCATGATGCCGCGCCGCTCGCCCAGCGCCTTGGCCAGCGCCTGGCCGATCGCAATGCCGGTGTCCTCGACCGTGTGGTGGTCGTCAATGTGCAGGTCGCCCTTGGCCTTCACCGTGATGTCGATCAGCGAGTGGCGCGACAGCTGGTCCAGCATGTGGTCGAAGAAGCCGACGCCGCTCGACATGTCGGATTTTCCGGTGCCGTCGACATGGACCGAGACGCTGATCTCGGTTTCCTTGGTCTTGCGGCTGACTTCGGCGGAACGGGACGCCATGACCTTGTCCTTGGCTGAGGGGTTCGAAACTCAAGACGGGGTTCCAAGCTGTCATTTGCTTGAAAACGAAAGCCTTCTAGCAGCATGATCCGGCGATAGCCAGTTGCGATGCGGATCGCTATCGGCCGTGGCGGAGGCGGTTTGCAATCGTTAGCCCCATGCATACATATGGCCGATCGAAATCCCGCGCCAATCGCCTCATCGGGATCGCGCGAATCGGAGCAGCAGATGTCCAATGAACTGAGTATGCACGCCACGACCATTGTGACGGTGCGCAAGGGCAACAAGGTGGTGATCGCCGGCGACGGCCAGGTCAGCCTTGGCCAGACCATCATGAAAGGCAACGCCAAAAAGGTGCGCCGCATCGGCAAAGGCGGCAATGTCATTGCCGGTTTCGCCGGCGCCACGGCGGACGCTTTCACCCTTCTGGAGCGGCTCGAAGCCAAGCTCGAACAATATCCGGACCAGTTGACGCGCGCCTGCGTCGAGCTCGCCAAGGACTGGCGCACCGACCGTTATCTGCGCCGGCTGGAAGCGATGATGCTGGTGGCCGACAAGTCGGTTTCGCTGGCGCTCACCGGCACCGGCGACGTGCTGGAGCCCGAATTCGGCGTCATGGCCATCGGTTCCGGCGGCAACTATGCGCTGGCCGCTGCCCGCGCGCTGATGGATAGCGACAAGGATGCCGAGGAGATCGCCCGCAAGGCGATGCAGATCGCCTCCGACATTTGCGTCTACACCAACAACAACTTTGTTGTCGAAACGCTCGATGCCGGCTAACCCGCCGGTGCTCTATGATTTTCGACCGGTTACCGAAAAAGACCTGCCGATGATCGCCGGCTGGCTGGCCGAGCCGCATGTCGCCGAATGGTGGGACGACCCCGAGACGGAAATTGCCGGTATCAGGGAGAACATCGACTCGATTTCGGTCGAGCCGCTGATCGTCGAGCTCGAGGGCAGGCCGATCGCCTATCTGCAGAGCTACGATCCGCATCTGGAGGACGGCCATCCCTATGCCGACCAGCCGTTCGGCACGCTCGGCATCGACCTGTCGATCGGCGTGCCGGACCTGGTTGGCAAAGGTCATGGCTCGGCTATCGTCAGGCAATTCGTCGAGCAACTGTTCGAGGAAGGCGCGCCGCGCGTCATCATCGATCCGCATCCCGACAATGGCCGCGCCATCCGCGCCTATGAAAAGGCGGGCTTCAGGGCTATCGATCGCAGACACTCTAGATATGGGGACGTCGTGCTGATGGCCGTCGATGCCGAAGAGAGCGACGCGGAAGAAGGGGAATGAGTTGATGGCGACACCGGGCACTGCCAAAAATTACTCGGCCTATGAAGACAGCTGGCGGATGGGGCTTCTGCTCGTGCTCGCTCTGCTCATCTTCCAGGCCGGCGCGCTTTACGGCATGGGCCGCACGCCGATCTGCACCTGCGGTTACGTCAAACTCTGGCACGGTGTGGTGAACAGTTCGGAGAATTCCCAGCATATTTCCGACTGGTACACGTTCTCGCACATCATCCACGGCTTCCTGTTCTACGCCTTGGCCTGGTTCCTGTTCCCGCGCTCGCCAATCGGTCTGCGCCTGGCATTCGCCGTCGTCATCGAGGGCGGCTGGGAACTCCTGGAAAACAGCCCGTTCATCATCGAGCGCTACCGCGCCGGCACCATCTCGCTGGATTACTATGGCGACTCGATCATCAATTCGGTGTCCGACACGCTGGCCATGGTGCTGGGATTTGTGATGGCGCGAAAGCTACCTATATGGAGCATCGTCGGCCTCGCCCTCATCTTCGAACTGGGTGTCGGCTACCTCATCCGGGACAATCTGACGCTCAACGTGATCATGCTGCTGCATCCGTTCGAGTCCATCAAGCAGTGGCAAAGTGGAATCTAGTGATATGACCACCTTCTCTCCCCGTGAAATCGTTTCGGAACTCGACCGCTTCATCATCGGCCAGAAGGACGCCAAGCGCGCCGTGGCCATTGCCTTGCGCAACCGCTGGCGCCGCCAGCAGCTGGAAGGCCAGATGCGCGAAGAGGTGATGCCGAAGAACATCCTGATGATCGGCCCGACCGGCGTCGGCAAGACCGAGATCTCGCGCCGCCTGGCGCGACTCGCCGGTGCGCCCTTCGTCAAGGTCGAGGCCACCAAGTTCACCGAAGTCGGCTATGTCGGCCGCGATGTCGAGCAGATCATCCGCGACCTGGTCGAGATCGCCATCGGCCTGGTGCGCGAGAAGATGCGCGAGGACGTGAAGGCGCGCGCGCACCTCAATGCCGAGGAGCGCGTGCTGGAAGCCCTGGTCGGCAAGACGGCGAGCCCGGCGACCCGCGATTCCTTCCGCAAGAAGCTGCGCGACGGCGAGCTCGACGAAAAGGAGATCGAGATCGAGGTTGCCGACACCGGCACCGGCGGCATGCCCGGCTTCGAGATCCCCGGCATGCCGGGCGCTAATATCGGCGTGCTCAACATCAACGACATGCTGTCGAAGGCGATGGGTGGCAAGAAGACCAAGGCGCGCAAGACGACGGTCAAGGAGTCCTACGCGCTGTTGGTCAACGACGAGTCCGACAAGCTGCTCGACCAGGACGAGGTGGTGCGCCGGGCGCTCGACGCGACCGAAAATGACGGCATCGTCTTCCTCGACGAGATCGACAAGATCGCCTCGCGCGAAGGTGGCATGGGCGCCGGCGTCTCGCGCGAAGGCGTGCAGCGCGACCTGCTGCCGCTGATCGAAGGCACGACGGTGGCGACCAAATATGGGCCGTTGAAGACCGACCACATACTGTTCATCGCCTCGGGCGCATTCCATGTCTCGAAGCCCTCCGACCTGTTGCCGGAATTGCAGGGCCGCCTGCCGATCCGTGTCGAGTTGCGGGCGCTGGAGAAGGACGATTTCATTCGCATCCTCACCGAGACCGAGGCGAGCCTGATCAAGCAGTATATCGCACTGATGAAGACCGAAGGCGTCGATCTCACCTTCACCGACGACGCCATCGATTCGCTGGCCGGCATTGCCGTCGACCTCAACGCCAGTGTCGAGAACATCGGCGCGAGACGCCTGCAGACGGTGATGGAGCGTGTGCTGGACGAGATCTCCTACGACGCGCCGGACCGCAACGGCACCAGCGTCGCCATCGATGCCGCCTATGTGGAAAAGCATGTCGGCGACCTCTCGCGAAACACAGATTTGTCGCGATTCATCCTTTAAACGAGGGCGCCGGTTCATCCGGCGCCGGTATTAGAGCGCCGCGCGTCCTTTGGACACGCAAAGGTCGCTCTAGCAGTATTGAATCGATGCATCGGACTTTCCAAAAATCGGTTTCGATCTTTGGGCCGATGCTTAGGCAACAATCCGGCTAACAGCTTGATGTGTGGCCGGATGGTATCATCGGGCCACCTTTCGTCTTGCCGGGTGCAAGGGCGCTCTCGACTCAACCGGGAGCACTCCCTAGTTTGCGCGGCAATTCTCTAGACGCAATTCCGGACGGAAAGCCGTTTCACACTTTCCTGGAATTGCTTGGGCGGCGGCGCATGAAAAAACTGATCCTTGTCATTCTCGGCTTGACGCTGGCGGCGACGCTGTTCGCGGCTGACGCGGCGACATTGGTGCCGGCGGGCAACCGCAATGTCGTGCAGCCCGACATACCGGGCGCCTCCAGCCGCCGCACCCAGGCGACCAACACCACCTTCCAGGCCAAATACCGCAAGGTCTACGCCTTGCTTCAGAACGACGTCGAACTGCGCGCCAAGATCAGGAAGGCCGCCGCTGCCTACGGCATCAATCCTTTGCACATCGTCGGCGCCATCGTCGGCGAGCACACCTACAATGTCGACGCCTACGACCGGCTGCAGACCTACTACGTCAAGGCGATTTCCTACCTCTCCAGCAAGCTGTCCTTCGCCTATGACGGAGAGGACATCACCGATTTCGTGCAGCGGCCGGAATTCAAGAAGTGCACGATGTCGGACAGCTACGACCTGTGGGAATGCCGCGAGCAGGTGTGGAACCGCTCCTTCCGCGGCAAGACCGTCGGCGGCACAAGCTTTCCCAACGACCGCTTCGGCGCAACCTTCTTCCAGCCCTACTATGCCGGCCAGACCTTTGGCCTCGGCCAGCTCAACCCGCTGACCGCGCTGCAGATGAGCGATCTCGTGCACAAGGTGTCGGGGCTGCCCGAGCTCGATGTCGGCGATCCCAATGGGGTCTACAAGACCATCATGGATCCGGACCTGACATTGCCCTACGTCGCAGCGACGATCAGGAAGTCGATCGACGCCTACAAAAACATTGCCGGCTTCGACATCTCAGGCAATCCGGGGCTGACCGCCACGCTCTACAATGTCGGCAATCCCGAGCAGCGCGCCTATGCGCTGAAGGCCGAGAACGACAAGCGCCGCGCGGCGGGTGAGGCGGTCAAACTGCCCGAGGAGAATTATTACGGCTGGCTGGTCAACGACAAGCTGGACGAGCTGAAGGCGCTGTTTTAGCGGGCTTAGCTCAGCCGTCTACCTCCCCCTTTGTGGGGAGGTCGGACCGCAGGTCCGGGTGGGGGCCGGTGCCGCACCCCGCCCCGCTGCTTCGCAGCGACCCTCCCCACAAGGGGAGGGTAAGTCAGTCCTTCACGCTGCCAGCAACGACTTCAGCTTCACATCCGGCGACCCCAACGCCTCCGGCGCCGGCCTAGCCCGCTTGGCGATCAGCATCTCGGCCAGCCTGATGTCGCGCGCCACGGCATTGCCCGTACCGAGGCCGCTCGCCGCCACCAGCCTGCCATCCTCGGCCAGATGAAACAGAATAAAAGCACCGTCGCCGAGATCGCGGCGGACCGTGCTTTTGCCCTCGTCCGAAAGGCCGGCGACCTGCAGCGACAAACCATACTGATCCGACCAGAACCATGGCACCGCGGCATGCGCTTCGCGGGCGCCCAGCATGTTCTTCGCGGCCAGCGCACCCTGTTCCTGCGCATTGCGCCAGGCTTCCAGCCGCACCCGCCGGCCAGCATAGACAGCGAGCGGAAACGAGCAGCAATCGCCGGCGGCGAAGATGTCGGGATCGATTGTTTGGAGTTCGCCATTGACGGCGATGCCGTTATCGACGGTCAGGCCCGCTTCCGCGGCAAGCCCGGTCACCGGCACGGCGCCGATGCCGATGACGGCGAGATCGGCGACGATGTCCTGCCCATCGGCGAGCATGATGTGCACCTCAGCGCCGTCGTCGGCGATATCAGCGATGCCCTGACCGGTGAGCACGGTCACGCCTTCGGCCTCATGCGCCTGATGGATGATTTCAGCGATCTCCGCCGGCACCCCGCGCAGGAGGATGCGCGGCTGCGCCTCAATGACGGAGACGGCAGCCCCTGCCTTGCGCGCCGAAGCGGCGAGCTCCAGGCCGATAAAGCCACCACCAATGATGGCGATGCGGTTTGCCGGGCTGAGGTGGGCGCGAATGGCCAGCGCGTCGGCAAAGGTGCGGAGGTAGACGCAGCGCGACCCCAATCCCGGCATCGGCAGCTTGCGCGGTGTCGAGCCGGTCGCCAGCAGCAGCTTGTCGTAGGGCAGGGCCGAACCGTCCGACAGCCGCACCATATGCGCCGGGCGGTCGATCGCCACCGCTTGAACGGAATGGATATGCCGGATCGATTTCTCGGCCAGAATTTCGTCGCTGGCGATCGTCTTGATCTCGGCCGCGTCGCTCGTCATTGCGTCCTTGGACAGGGGCGGCCGCTCATAGGGCAGATGGGGTTCGTCACCCACCAGCGTCACCGGCCCGTCATAACCCAGCTCGCGCAGTGTCAGCGCTGCCCGCCCGCCGCACTCGCCGGCGCCAATGATGACCATTCCCGCGTGCATGGTCCTACCCGATCTGGATCAGCACTTTGCCGGCCTCGACCTTTACTGGATACGTGGCGAGATTGACGCAAACCGGCGCGCCGCGTGCCGCCCCCGTCTTGTAATTGAAGCGGCCATTGTGCTTGGGGCACTCGATGATGTCATCCATCACCAGCCCGTCGGCCAGATGCACCTTTTCGTGCGTGCACAGGCCATCGGTGGCGAAGTAGTCGTCATCGGGGCTGCGATAGATGGCGAAGGTGCGGCCGCCATGATCGAAGCGCATCACATCTTCTTCGTCGATGTCGCCGGCGGCGCAGGCTTCGATCCAGTCGCTCATGTGTTCCTCCCAAAAGCAATTCCAGGAAAAGTGCGTTGCGGTTTTCCGTTCGGAGTTGCGTCAAAACAAAAGCTTAATCGCGCGATCATTCCGCCGCGGCGGCGACGACGTCGTTGTGGAATTCCTCGCGGTACGGCCGCGCCGTCGGCGGCAATTCGCGCTTGAGGAAATAGTCTTCGTTGCGCAGCTGGCGCAAAAAGGCCGGGATCATCTCGCGGTAGCCGGCCAGGATCGACGGCGTCGGCGCCGGCAGATCGTGCTTGATCAGCGCATGCAGTTTGGGCAGCGCATGATAGGGCACCATCGGGAACATGTGGTGTTCGACGTGATAGTTCATGTTCCAGTAGATGAAGCGGCTGACCGGGTTCATGTAGACGGTGCGGCTGTTCAGCCGGTGGTCGATGACATTTTCCGCGAGCCCGCCATGCTGCAGCAGGCCGACCATGACATGATGCCAGGCGCCGTAGAGCCGGGGCAGCCCGACCAGCATCAGCGGCAGCCATGAACCGAAATAAAGCGCCAGCGCGATCGTCACGGCATAGATCGCCGTCCAGATGCGGGCGATGCGAATGGCTTTAGGCTGCTCCTGTTCGGGGATAAAAGTCTTTTCCGCCGCGCTGATATTTCCGGCGGCATTGCGCAGCATGTCCGACATCGCATGCCAGGCATCCAGCACGCCGATAAAGCCAAGCGCGACCCGGAACAGATCCGGCGGCCGCATAACGGAGATTTCCGGGTCGCGGCCGACGATGATGGTGTCGGTGTGGTGGCGGGTGTGGCTCCAGCGCCAGGTCACCGGATTGCGCATGATCATGAAGCAGGCGATCTGGTAGACCGCGTCGTTCATCCACTGCGTGCGGAAGGCAGTGCCATGGCCGCATTCGTGCCAGCGTGAATCGGTGGACGAGCCGTAGAGGACGCCATAGACGAAGAAGAACGGCACGCACCACCAGCTGCCCCAGAACCAGGCGCCGCCGGCGGCACTCAGGATCAGCGCGGCGAGCCAGATCGTGGTGTCGCGGATCGCCGGCCCATCGGAGCGCTGCATCAGCTCCTTCATCTGCTTGCGCGGAATATCGGTGTGATACCACTCGGCCGCCGACAGGCCGGTCTCGACGGCGAGCTTGGCGTCGCGGCCGATCAGGCTGTAGTCGCGCCGGGACGGTGGTGTGGATAGTGTCGCTTCCATAGGGGCTGCCTCCGTCGGCCACAGCATCCGTCAGGACGGATATGTCCATTACAGGCGCCTGTGTCCGAGCGCAAAATAGCGCCATGCGGTGATAGTCTCAATATCACAAAGATAGTTTCTATCATTTTCCATCAGAACGATGTAAGCAGTTGCAGGCACTCATGCGGGACAGTCATGGCAAAACGGCCAACCATCACCGATCTGGCGCGCATCTCCGGCGTTAGCGTCGCCACTGTCGACAGGGTGCTGAACAACCGGCTGCCGGTGCGCGAGGAAACCGCGCGCCGCGTCTATGAGGCGGCGACCGGCATCGGCTACCACGCCGCCGGGCTGATCAAGCGGCGCATGCGCCAGGAATTGCCGGAATACCGCCTCGGCTTTCTGCTGCTGCGGGGCAATGATGTTTTTTACGGCGATTTCGCGAGGGAGCTAGAAATGGCGGTCTCGCAATCGCAGCGCTTCCGCGGCGTCGCCACCATCGATTTCGCCAGCTCGCTAGCCGCCGACGAGATCGCCGCCCAGATGCGCAAGCTGGCAGCGAAATCCAGAGCAATCGCCGTTGTCGGTCCGGACCATCCGACGCTGACGGCGGTCGTGGAGTCGCTGAAAGCGAGGGGGCAACCTGTCTTCTCGCTGCTGTCCGACTTTGCCGCTGGCATCCGTGAGGGATATGTCGGCCTCGACAATCGCAAGGGCGGTCGCAC